>CALJAE010000112.1 GCA_938028175.1 uncultured Acidimicrobiales bacterium | reverse complement strand
GGTCTATATCAAGACAAAGCTGGTCTGAATATAAACCTTATTGTTTCAGCATCCGTCGGTTCTGTTGTTGCCTTGATAACAGGATTATTTTTTAGCAAGCTTCTTCTAGCTGTAGCGATCCTGGCGAGCTTTATAGTCGTGGCCTTTTGGATCGTTCGGCTAGCGTCAAGTGTGAACATGAGTTCCTCACAGGTGTCTGTGGGTGGACGAAAATTTGGGCTCACGAATCTTGATATTGACTTTGGTATTTGGCCAGCCGAACATGTTTTTGAGGCGTCAGCGCTGCGCTCGTTTCAGCATGGACTTGCATTCACACGTGGACAGGGCCGGATCCGAATTTATGGCGGTGTAGTTGGACGAGACTGCACCGATGGTTGGGTAGTCGCAAAAGATGCTCAGACACAGCAGTTAATTGTGGTTTCTCCTGCCAAGCGTGAGGACTTTATTGCACAACTTCGAACACTCGTTGGTTTACGTTTCGATGGAACTGACAGGCAGATCCCAATGGTTGCGCCAGAGTTGCGAAGGCTCGGACCTCTTAGTGGCTATGTCGACTCGCCATGGTCGATCGCCGCGACCGTTGTTCTGATAGTTCTCTTTGTTGCAAGAGTCGGAGTAGCGCTACTGAATTTCTTAGTTTAAGGCTTCGCAACTAGCCAGCTACTTCTACCTTGTAGCTGAAATCGCTACCATCAATCTCGGTCGTCACGTCACCTGATTCACCAGGCGATATTTCCACAGACAGAGTCTCTTTACGGATGTATTCACCGTGTGACTCGACTACAGCTGACATTCGAGGATGTTCGGTTGAGTACGTTACCTTAATCCGGGCAGTGTATTCGAGATCTAAATCTCTACGTGTTCCCTGGATGCGGTTCACAAGTTCGCGTGCAAGACCCATGTCCATAAGTTCCTGATCGAGTTCGGTGTCAAGAATGACAACTACGTCGCCACTAGATTCTGCAACGATTCCCTCAACTGGCTGAATGCGAACCTGTACTTCATCAGTGGTTAGATCAATATTTTTTCCACCCTCGAGAGTAAGAGTCAGTTTTGCTTCGTCCTCAAGCTGAGCATACGCAGCACTGCCATCGAGTTCGGCGAGGGCCTTCTTTGCCTTTGGAAGGTCTTCTCGGAGTTTGGGGCCGAGTACACCAAAGTTCGGCAACACTTCAAAGCTTACATAGTCTGCTGCTTCGTCTGTGAAGCTGCAGTCAATCACATTGAGCTCCTCAGCGATTACTTGCTTGAAGCGGTCGAAATGAACTCGGTTGCCGGAGCTTAGACTCACGACTGTTGCAGAGCGCAGGGGCTGGCGAACTTTAAGTTTCTCAACCTCACGCAATTTCTGACCAAGCTTGACTGCTTGGCGAACAAAGCGCGTACCTTCGCGAAGATCTGCGTCTTCACGTTCTGCAATTACCTCTGGATAGTCAGTTAGGTGGATTGATTCCGCAGCATCAGGCTTACTACTAATAAGGTTTTCGTAAATCTCGTCGGTAAAGAATGGCATGAACGGAGCAACAAGCTGAATTGAGGCCATCAAGTTCTCATACAGAGTGGCATATGCAGACTGTTTGTCAGTGGAGTCTCCACTAGCCCAGAAGCGATCGCGACTACGACGAACATACCAGTTGCTTAGAGCATCCAAGTATGTGGTGATTCGTCGAGTGGCGTGATGCCATCTGTAAGAGTCCATTGCGTCACGTACTTCTGCGACAGTTTCGTTTAGTTCTGAATAAATCCAACGATCCAATTCGGAACGTTCGCTAAGCGAAGGCGTTTCAGCGCTGGGATCCCAGCCGTCAATGTTTGCATAGGTCACAAAGAACTTATATACGTTCCAGATTTTCAATATGACTTCTGACAGCGCTTGCTTCGGGCTGTCTTCGTCAAACTTGGTTCCCTGACCAGGTGCAGTATTGGAAAGCATGGCCCAACGGATTGAGTCAGCTCCAAACGAGTCGATCAAGAAGTATGGGTCTGCATAGTTCTTATCTCGCTTAGAAAGCTTCTTGCCCTTCTTGTCAGTTAACAGACCGAGTACAACACAGTTCTCGTAAGGTCTCGGCAGAATCTCTTTGCCGTTAGCGGTGATTACCTCGGGCCCGAACAGGATTGTATTGATCATTATGAGTGAGTAGAACCAGCCCCGTGTCTGGTCAACACCCTCTGAGATGAACTGTGCCGGAAAGGTCTGTTCAAACTCTTCTTTGTTGTTGTGTGGGTAACCGACTTGTGCAAATGGCATTGAGCCAGAGTCGAACCAACAGTCAATTACTTCACCGATACGTCTATATGTGCCCTCTTCGCCGTCGATTTGCCAAGTGACTTCGTCTATCCAAGGTTTATGAACTGCGAGATGTTCGTTGAGTTCTGGGTTGGCCGCTTGAGCCTCTTTAAAGTGATCAAAGGCATTTGGGTTATAGCTTTCGATCTCTTTGACGGAGTCAACAACCATTCGGTTTCCAGTTACGTCATTGATCCAGATCGGTAGTGGGGTTCCCCAGTAACGTTCTCGAGATAGCGCCCAGTCAACATTGCCTTCTAAGAATTTACCAAAGCGACCATCCTTGACATGGTCGGGTTGCCAGCCAACCATTTGGTTGTTCTCGATTACTTTGTCGATAACTTCTGTGGTCCTAATAAACCAGCCTTCGCGAGCATATTGGATTAGAGGATCGTTATCGGCTCGCCAGCAGAATGGGTATTCGTGGTTATAAGTTTCATGAGCTAGCAGAGCGCCGTTTTCTTTGAGATGTTTAACAATGTCAGCGTCAGCTTCTTTGCAGAAACGCCCAGCAAAGTCTGTAACTTCATCTGGGAAGGTACCATCTGGCTTTAGAAGTTGAAGGAAGCCAAGGCCCTTTTCCTTACGAAGCTTGAAGTCGTCTTCGCCAAAGGCAGGGGCAATGTGGACGAATCCAGAACCACTTCCCATCTCGACAAAGTCAGCCGACACCACTTCCGCATATAGTCCCTCTTCGGGTGTGCCATATGTGAACATTGGGTTGTACTTTGTGCCAACCCAATCGCTTCCTAGTTTAGTTTCGATAACTTTGTAGCCTGGCTCTTCCTCGGTAGCAGCGGTTAGGTTGGCCTTTTTAGCTACTCGTTCTAGGGCGCCTTCACCCACGACGATCTTTTCGTCTCCAAGATCTACGGTTACATAGTTTTCGTCGTGGGCTACTGCTAGTACTACGTTCGAAGGCAGCGTCCATGGAGTAGTAGTCCAAGCAACGAAGTGAGTGCCAGGCTGGTCGGCTATCTCAAATTTTACATAGACGGCTGGATCATCGACGGACTTATAGCCCTGGCTGACCTCGGCCGAAGACAAAGCAGTACCGCCCTGTGGCCACCACCACATGACTTTGTAATCCTTGTAGAGAAGGTCACGCTCGAACATGGTTTTGAGAGCCCACCAGACGCTCTCTATGTATTCGGTGTGATAGGTAACGTAGGCGTCTTCGAAGTCAACCCAAAAGCCGATTCGTTCACTCAGTTTTTCCCACGCATCTGAGTAAGTGAATACAGAGTCAGCGCACGCAGTGGTGAATTTTTCTAAGCCATATTCTGCGACAGGATCTTTGCCGTGGAGGCCGAGTGTTTTTTGCACCTCAACTTCGACTGGTAGACCGTGAGTATCCCAGCCGGCACGACGCGGAGCATAGTGTCCGGTCATAGTTTTGTATCGGGGGAAAAGGTCCTTAATCGAACGAGTCAGTAAATGGCCAAAGTGAGGCATTCCGTTAGCTGTTGGTGGACCTTCATAGAAAGTAAACCTTGGACTACCTTCTCTATTGGCCAGCGTCTTGCCAAAGATATCGTTGCGTTTCCAGCTCTCTAGTCGCTGTTGTTCTAGTTCAGCGAAATTGGGCTCAGATACTGGTTTAAAGTTGGCCACGATCTTGATAACTCCTGTTATTTGGTGGGTTCTACGATACCGCTAAGGCCCTATCGAAGCTATTGCAGGGCCGTATCTATCACTCGCTAGATCCAGTCTGGCTGAATAGGTATTGACTCGGTTGGAGCGTCGTTGCGAATGCCGAGCACATGGTGAAGTTCAATTTCACCTAATTCGAAAGCTACTGCGGAGCCAGCCATGTAAATCCACCAAACTTTGGTGCGTCCCTCTCCGACTTCGTTGACAGCAAAATCCCAGTTCTTCTCTAAGGCTGTAACCCACTTGCGAAGTGTCTTGGCATAGTGCAGTCGGAAGGTTTCGGCATGACGGGCCTCAAAGCCGCTGTCTTGAAGCATTGTAATGGTCGAACCAAGTTCGTGTAGGCGCCCATCTGGAAATACATATTTTTGGATGAAGCCGCCTTTGGCTGCAATGTTCTGCCCCGCTGCCTGTCCGATTGCATGATTTAGGTATCTACCTTCAGGTTTGAGCAGGGCGTTAACTGTCGTGAAGTATTTCTTGAGCTGGTCAGGCCCACCGACATGTTCGGCCATTCCAATTGAGCT
>CALJAE010000111.1 GCA_938028175.1 uncultured Acidimicrobiales bacterium | reverse complement strand
TTTTTTCAATCGGAAATGCTCAATTCGTTTCTCAATGGAATCTTTAATGGATACATTCGTAAACACCGCAATGCCGGGCTCTAGGCAGGCATCGAAAGGAGTAGTAACCGGCAAGTCAATTGAATGTGGTGGCTCCAAGGGTCGCGATGCTGCAACAGGGCAAGGCGTTCTATATAGCCTTCGTCACTGGTGTGGTGAAACCGACACTCGTCTCGACTCACTAAAAATAGCGATCCAAGGTTTTGGAAATGTTGGTGGGCACTTTGCTCGTCTCGCTTCAGAAGCTGGCTGTAAAATCGTAGCCGTAGCCGATCATACGGCCACAATCGCCGACGAAGCCGGAATCAATATCGAAAAGCTCGAAGCTCATGCCAAGAAAGGTAATGGCATCGTTGGATTTGACGGCGCCGATGAAGTTGATGCCGAAGAACTCTTCTCAGCCGATGTTGATGTGCTGGTACCAGCCGCTCTAGAAAACCAAATTACTGTGGACCGAGCCAACAAATGTAGGGCAAGACTTGTGATCGAAGCCGCAAATGGACCGACCACACCCGCAGCCGACGAGATCCTCGCTAACAACGGCGTTGAAGTCGTCCCAGATATCTTGGCAAACGCCGGTGGTGTAATTGTTTCTTACTTTGAATGGCTTCAAAACAAGTCATCGCGCAGCTGGTCGACAGAAGATATAGAAACACGCTTTAGAGATATTGTTTGGCGAGCACACGACGCTGTCGTCGACACTAAAGCTGAACTTGACTGTTCGATGCGAGACGCCGCATATGTTGTAGCCCTAAAGCGCATCACTTCGACATACGAACGTCGCGGGATATTTCCCTAAATAACAAACTACTAACCTAGTAGCGCGATAATGGAACCTAGCTAGTGGTAGTTCGGTGAACTACGCAATGGAGGAATCATGGTTTATCGCGCAGAATATCTGTGGATTGACGGAACGGAACCAACTGCGGAGATCCGATCTAAAACCAAAGTGTTAGCTAATGGTGAAGTTCCCGGAACTTGGGGCTATGACGGTTCAAGTACTAATCAAGCAGTCGGAAATGATTCCGATATTGTCATCGAACCCAAGTTCACTTGCCCTGATCCAATCCGTGGCGGCGACAATATCTTGGTCATGTGCGAAACATTTACTCCTTCGGATATGCAACCACACCCAACAAACCATCGGGCTGCCGCTGTCGCATCGCTAGAAAAATACGCAGATCAAGAGCCACTATTTGGGCTAGAGCAGGAATATACCATGCTCGATCCTGTCACACAGTGGCCATACGGTTTCCCGGAAGGTGGCTACCCTCGCCCGCAGGGCCCTTACTACTGCGGTGTCGGAGCAGTAAAGATCTCAGGTCGAGAAATAGTTGAAGAACACACTGACCTTTGCATCGCTGCTGGACTTGCGATTTCGGGAACCAATGCAGAAGTTATGCCCGGACAGTGGGAGTTTCAGATAGGTCCAGTCGACACTGTTACGGTGGCAGACCATACTTGGATTGCCAGATACCTGTTGTACAGGGTCGGTGAGAAACACAATGTAGAAATATCGCTCGACGCAAAGCCAATGAAGGGTGACTGGAATGGTGCCGGTATGCACACAAACTTCTCCACTAAGGCAATGCGCGAATCGTACGCTCCAATCGAACAGGGTGCGCAAGCACTAGGCGCTGAAGGAAAGCCTGAAGAGCACTTAGCTGGATATGGACAAGGCATTGAAGAGCGTCTGACTGGAGCACACGAGACCCAAAGGTACGATCAGTACTCATACGGAGTTTCTGATAGAGGAGCCTCTGTACGAATTCCCTGGCAGGTAGCCCAAGATCAAAAGGGTTATCTAGAAGATCGTCGCCCTAATGCCAATGCTGACCCATATGTTGTTGCCAGGTTAATGACAGACACGGTTTGTGGAGCTCTGGCCTAGCCAAAGGGGCGACCTGACAAATCGCCAAACAGCATGTAATCTAGATTTTAGAACGTTGGGGAGCTTCGGGCGGGAGGCTCTCCAACGCCTTTTTTATGCCCTTTTGGCTGGCAGACAGGCTTTACAGCGAGTCTCTAACTAGCTCAGCTATCTGAACAGCGTTGAGAGCAGCACCTTTACGCAAATTGTCACCGACAATGAACATGCTTAGACCATTCTCAAACACCTCAGATGGCCTAATTCGACCAACTAAAGATTCATCGATGCCTGCTGACTTCAGCGGCGTTGGGATGTTGTCTACAATCACATCATCTCTCTGAGATAGTAGTGACGTAGCTTCAGCTGGCGTAATTGGCGACTCGAAAGACGCCGTGATTGCCAATGAGTGACCTGTGTATACAGGAATTCGAACACATGTTGGTGCAACCATCAGGTCGTCGATTCCTAAGATCTTTCGGCTCTCGTGTCGAAGCTTCTGTTCCTCTGATGTTTCATATAAGCCATCGTCTACTAGGTCGCCTGCCCAAGGCAAAGCATTGTAAGCGATTGGCTCAACATAGGTACTTGGTTCACCAAGGTTGACACTAGAACCATCGGTTACGAGTGAAGTAGGCGAAGAAGCTCCTTCAATCTGAGTAGTCAACTCATCTACCCCAGCCAGACCGCTACCAGAAACTGCTTGGTAAGAGCTAACGATCATTCCCTTTAGCCCAGCCGCCTCATGCAGAGTCTTCATGATTGGCATTGCAACCATAGTTGTACAGTTAGGGTTCGCTATTATCCCCTTCGGCCGATCAGCAATTGCATCATTGTTAGCTCCGACGACTACTAGCGGAACTCCATCGTCTTGTCGCCAAGCCGAAGAGTTATCAATAACGACTGCTCCGTCGAGCACGACCTTCGGTGCCAACTCTTTTGAGGTACCTCCACCTGCTGAGAACAGCACGGCATCGAGGCCTTCATAAGAGGCAGTTGATGCATCCTCGACAGTGATGGTCTGGGAGTTCCAATTAATTTCTTTACCAGCCGACTTAGGAGATGCGAATAAACGTAACTCATCTATATCTGGCATTCTCTTGGCCATGATGTCAAGCATCACGCCGCCAACTTGGCCAGTTGCTCCAACGATTCCTATTTTCATTTCCTATTTCCTAACCTAAACCAAAGCCAGCGTGCAATTTAACAACTGCTTTCTCAGCACAGTCTTCGTCGATAACACAACTAACTCTTACAGGAGAAGTCGAAATCATGTGAATGTTGATGTCATTACGACCAAGAATGTCAAACATCTCTGCCGCAACCCCTGGATTAGACTTCATGGCTGCACCAACGATTGTCACCTTTGCAACTCCGTCACTTGTGGCGACGCTGGTTGCGCCGAGCTCAGCCAAAAGATCTTTACTCAAGGCCTCTGAAACTTTGCTTGACTCTTCGGTTGCAACCGTAAATGTAATATCGGTCTTCCCATCAGGAGAGACATTCTGGACGATCATATCGACCGATATCCCTGCATCAGAGAGAGTTCCGAACAGTTTTGCTGAATGTCCAGGGACATCACTCACATCAGACACCGTATGTTTGGTCATGTCTGCGTCATGGGTCACGGCGGTAATGCTTGAGCGTTCCATAATATTGGTTCCTTCTTGTTTAGTTGCCGGCGGATACTCAGATCCAGTTACAGTAGTTCCAGCTTCCCAGGTGAAAGCCGATCGAATATGCAGTGGCACTCCCCAAAGGTGCGCTAGCTCGACAGATCTAAGTGCAGGCTTAGGGCACCCTGCTGCCGTTAGCTCCAGTAGCTCATCGAAAGATATTTCACTTAGCTTTTGAGCGTTTGGAACTAACCTTGGGTCAGCAGAGAAGACCCCTGACACATCAGTAAAGAGCTCACAAGCATCTGCATCAAGTGCCATAGCCAGACCTACTGCTGTTGTATCGCTGCCACCACGGCCTAGAAAAGTAATGTTCTTATCTGGCGAAACGCCTTGTGATCCAGCCACAACGGGCACTACCCCTTCTGCGATCGCTTCGGAAATACGGTGAGGGTTTATTTCTAAAATCTTTGCGTTGCGATGATTATCATCGGTCAAGAAGCCAGCTTGAGAACCAGTAAACGACTCTGCCTTAATACCAAGGTCATTGAGTGCCATACAAACGAGGGCAATGGCTTTTCGCTCACCAGCCGTGATTAACATGTCCATCTCACGTCCAGGCTTAGATCGAGAGACTTGATTGGCTACATAAAGTAAGTCGTCTGTTTCCTTACCCATTGCCGATACGACTAGTGCAATAGAGTCACCCAGGCGAACTCTTCTTGCTACTTGATCTGCTACTGCCCTGATGCGATCAGGCGAGGCAACGGAGGTGCCACCAAACTTCTGAACTAGTAAAGCCACAGTTATATAAGGTACAACAAGTGGCACCAATTTATTACCCACCGAGACATGCTTTAAGGACAAAAAGGTCCTTTTCTTGGATTGTCCGGTATCGCCCCAAGAATTGATAGTTTTGATCCGTGGCTACAGAAAAAAGAGAACGACAACGGCAAAATAGGGCTAAGAAGCAGGAAGTTGAGGCCTCCGAGGCCAAAAAAGCTTCTTCTTTTAAAGTCATAAGAAATATTGGTTTAGCCCTACTAGCAGTAGTTGGTGTGGTGCTTGCCATTAATTTCTTCGGAGGCGAAGATGAGCTCGCTATAACGGACTCCGAGCTAGCGAATTCAGACGAAATCGCAGAGTTCGAAGAATTCATCGAAGAAGCTGGCGAAGGTGAAGTTGAGCTCGACACTCTAGAAGATCTCGAAGTTGAGGATATCGAAGACTTAGAGACCGAAGATGAAGAAGGCGACTCTATTGTTGAATCATCATTGCCTTGTCCCCCAGTCGATGGTGCCGACGAGCAAGTTCAGGCATTTGATGGTGTCCCTCCGAGCTGTCTAGAAGACGGCGTTGACTACTCAGCTGTTCTCGACACAAGCTTTGGAACCGTTGAAATTGATTTGGCCGAAGAAACTGCGCCAAACACAGTCAACAACTTTGTTTACCTCAGCCGCTACCAATACTACGATGGCCTT
>CALJAE010000110.1 GCA_938028175.1 uncultured Acidimicrobiales bacterium | reverse complement strand
ACTTGTGCTGTTTCTAAAAGCAGATCGACTGCAGCTTGGGCAACTTGCTCGGGATCTGACTTGGTTACTAGCTGCATATCAACACCTCGTTTGGCTTGTTGGTAACGGCGCCACTTTATCTGCTTCGACCGGACCGGTGGAACCAGCAGGGTAACTGATCACAGGTTCTGTGGGATTTAGCAATGGACCTACAATCCGCCAAGCTTCCTCAACACCCCCCTGGTGAGCAAACAGACGTTCATCACCCATAATCGCGTCAGCAATTAAACGATGGTATGCATCTGGACCATCACCTCCAAGAGCTTCTTCATAGTCCACATGGAGATCTACTGAGGCCGACTTCATCTCTAGCCCCGGCACTTTAGTTTGCATAGCCAGTGTGATTCCATCATCTGGTTTCAATCGGAAGCGCAGTCGATTTGGTTCAGGGCACTCATTAGTTTCAGCAAAGAGCATGCTCGGTGGCTGCCTAAACTGAACAACCGCCTCGGTTACGGTCTCGTCCAGCGCTTTGCCTGTCCTTATATAGAACGGAACGCCCTGCCAGCGCCATGAATCGATTTCGACAGTCATAGCAATGAACGTTTCGGTGTCTGAGTCGTCTGCAACGCCTTCTTCATCTCGATAACCCTCGACTTGGCCTCGGACCACCTTTGCAGGGTCCAGTGCTTTCATTGCCTTAAGGACCTTGATTCGTTCCTCTCGCATGGCAGCAGATGCTCTCGTAACCGGCGGCTCCATCGCCAACAAAGTAACTATTTGAAGTAAATGATTTTGGACAACATCTCTTAGCGCTCCCACCTCATCATAAAATGCTCCTCGGCCTTCTAGCCCGAATGCCTCACTCATAATGATAGTGATAGATTCAATATGGTTTCGGTTCCATATTGGTTCCATCATCGAATTAGCAAAACGAAATACGAGCAAATTCATGACTGGTTCTTTGCCTAAGAAATGATCGATCCGGAATATCTGATCTTCACGAAGATGCTTTCTTAAAGTTTCGTTTAGCTCAACTGCCGAATCCAAGTCCCGACCGAACGGTTTTTCTACTACCACCCTGCCGCGATCAGTCATTCCCACCGACGCTAGCCCTTCAACTACATCATCAAAAAGCGCTGGCGGAATTGAAAGAAATGACAGTGGAACTTTCGCTCCGCCCGCTAACTCCAATATTTTTGGCCATGTCTCAGGATTGGTGTAGTCCCCAGAGATGTAGCGCACGTTCTTACAAAGCTTGTTCAAGACAGACTCATCTACTGTCTCGTACTTCTCTTCGACAGATTCTCTGAAACGTTCGAATAGCTGCTCGTCTGTCCAGTCTCTGCGAGCTATACCAACGATCGGCATATCCGCTAGACCATTAGCTGTTAACTCGTACAGCGCCGGAATGAGTTTCTTGCGTGCTAAATCGCCGGTAACTCCAAAGAGAAGAAACGCATCGGCTTGTTCTGGTTTACCCATCAGTGTCGGCTACCTTCTCGTGGTGGCCGCCAAACTCTTTACGCTGAGCTGAAACTACCTTGTTCGTGTAGTCAGCGTTTCCTCTAGAGCTGAAGCGGTCGAATAGAGATGAAGTAATGGTTGCAGCTGGCACTCCAAGCTCTACTGCGGCTTGCACCGTCCAGCGCCCTTCACCAGAGTCTGAGACTCGACCTTTAAAGGCGTCCAGGTTTGGATCGACGGCTAAAGCATGGGCTGTTAGATCAACTAACCATGATGAGATAACCGACCCTCGTCGCCACACTTCAGCAACAGCTGGAATATCAAAGTCGTACTGGTAATACTGTGGATCACGTAGTGGCGTTGTCTCAGCATCGAGTTGTCGTTGTTCGGTTCCTGCGTCTGCGGCTTCTAGGATTCCAAGCCCTTCAGCCATTGCGGCCATCATGCCGTACTCTATGCCATTGTGCACCATCTTGACAAAGTGGCCGGCGCCATTCGGCCCACAGTGCAACCAACCCTTTTCTCCTGGTTTCAGAGGTCCACCGTCATCAAGAGTTCGAGGAGCAGAATCAACTCCTGGAGCCAATGTGTCTAGCAATGGTTCCAAGTTAGAAACAATCTCTGCTTCACCGCCAACCATCATCGAAAAACCACGTTCCAATCCGTAGACTCCGCCGCTTGTACCGATATCCACATAGTGAATACCTCTTTCCTTTAACTCCTTGGCTTTGTCAATATCGTCTTGCCACATTGAGTTGCCACCATCGATAATGATGTCTCCGGCCTCGAACTGTTCAGCGACTTTGTCGACAGTCTCTCCGGTAAAGGCTGCTGGCACCATGATCCAAGCAACACGTGGTGTTTGTAACGCTGCAGCAAATTCTGCAAGATCATAAGTACCGGCTGCTCCTTCGGCCGCGATTTCTTCGACAGGTTCTCTATTTATGTCGTAAGCGACAGCATCGTGACCGTCTTTCATCGCTCGACGGACGAGGCCCATGCCCATCCTTCCCATTCCGACCATTCCAAACTGCATAATTCTTCTTCCTATTAATAGGTACCGTGCTCAGCATAATGTAGGTACGCCA
>CALJAE010000109.1 GCA_938028175.1 uncultured Acidimicrobiales bacterium | reverse complement strand
AGCAGGAGCTGTCGCTCTGTGTATTGATGCAGATGTTGATGTGGATGTACCAACTATCAAAGTTGACAATGTTCGGATGAGTCTCGGGCCACTCAGTTCTTTAGTGTTCGGTGATCCGTCTGAAGAGCTTTCCGTTATTGGTATCACAGGAACCAATGGTAAGAGCTCGGTGGTTCAGCTTCTTAAAGACATCTTTGACCTTGCTGGAATCAAAAACGATTTGTACGGGACTCTTACCGGAGAGCGGACTACGTCCGAGGCTCCAGGCCTGCAAGCCCAGCTGGCGCAGAGCGTGGCGAGAGGTGTCGAGGTTGTCGCTATGGAAGTGTCGTCGCATGCTCTTGAGATGCGACGAGTCGATGGAACTAAGTTCTCATCCGCTGTCTTTACGAACCTCAGTCATGATCACCTTGACTTTCATGGTTCTATGGAGGCCTACTTTCAGGCCAAAGCAAGACTGTTTCAAGAAGACTTCGCGACACTTAACGTGGTCAATGCAGATGACGAACACGGCAAGCGCTTGGTTCATGTCGGGAATACAATTCCATATTCACTCAATGATGTTGAGGACCTGCAAATTAAAGGCGCAGCCAGTGTATTTAAATGGCGAGGTGAAGAAGTCGAGTTGAACTTGCTCGGAACTCATAATGTGATGAATGCCTTAGCGGCTGCGACGGTGGCTGCTGAACTTGGAGTCTCGGCGGACATTATCGCCAAGGCATTGAGCAACTCGAAACCTATCAAGGGCAGGCTTGATCTAGTTGAACGTGGCCAAGACTTTATTGTTGCGGTTGACTACGCACACACCCCCGATGCTTTGGGGGCAGTGATAAAGGCAGCGAGAGAAATCGCTGGCGACAACAAAGTAATTACGCTCTTTGGTTGTGGTGGAGATCGAGATGCGAAGAAACGTCCACTCATGGGTCAGATCGCAGCAGAGCAATCTGATGTGGCAATTCTGACAACCGATAACCCTAGGTCTGAGGACGCTATAGAAATAGCGACGCAAGTTCTTGCAGGAGTAGATGCCGCTTACGAGATCTGGGACATCCCAGACCGTGAAGAGGCAATAAGGCAGGCCATAGGAATGGCTGGCACCGGAGACGTTGTGCTGATAACTGGCAAGGGTCACGAATCAGGGCAATACGTAGGTGATAAGGTTCTCGAGTTCGATGATATCGAAGTGGTGACAGTCGCTTTAGAGGACCTGGTCGGAGGAGTCGATCGATGATACGAATCCTCATGGCCGTTCTGATTGGAGCTATTGCCTCCGCATTCCTTACACGGCTACTCATCGACATTCTTCGTATCTCTCGTATTGGCCAGCCGATCCGAGAAGATGGTCCAGAAGGCCACATAACTAAAACTGGAACACCAACTATGGGTGGGCTAGCGATTGTCTTAGGCGCATTACTCGGGTACATACTTAGCGGGCTAGTAACTTCATTCCTCGGGCGCTCCGATGGAGTCTTCAGTCCTTTTACTCGTTCAGGGCTACTGGTGATCGGGGCCACCTGTTTCGCTGGATTCGTTGGATTCTTAGATGATTGGATCAAAATTTCTAGAGAACGAAACCTTGGGCTAAACGCAAAGCTAAAGACAGCGGGCTTGCTAATCATGGCTGTAACTTTTTCGATATTAACTGTTGTCTACACGAGCGTCTCAACCGAGTTGGGCTTCGCTCGCACTGGTTTATTCAACATTGACTTTGGTCCAGTTGGTTGGGTCATTTGGGCAGTGCTTATTATCTATGCCACCTCGAACGCAGTTAACTTAACAGACGGCCTCGACGGGCTGGCAGCGGGATCTGGCATAGTTTCTTTTGGAGCATACGCCGTAATTAGCTTCTGGATCTTTAGGCAGATGGTTCGTTCTGGTGACGCTATCTACCAGGTCGAGCACGCACTAGATCTAGCGGTGGTGGCTGCAGCGATGCTTGCTGCGTGCGCAGGCTTCTTGTGGTTTAATGCTGCTCCGGCAGAGATATTTATGGGTGACACAGGGTCATTGGCTATCGGAACTGCCCTAGCTGGCTTGGCCCTGACTACTGGAACACATTTATTACTACCAATCATCGGTGGCGTCTTCGTTTTAGAGACAGCATCAGTGATGCTACAAGTAAGTTATTTCAAGTTGAGCCGAGGGAAAAGACTGTTCCGAATGGCCCCGATTCATCATCACTTTGAAATAGGTGGCTGGCAAGAAACTAAAGTGATAACCCGATTCTGGATAATTGCTGGAACCCTAACCTTGATGGGGCTAGTACTATTCTACGCAGACTATCAGGCGGTAATTTCGTGAGCGCCGGCCGAAAGTCTTACTACATTCCAAAGAAGCGGGTAGCGGTTCAGAGTAGAACTAGAACCAAGACCAAGGCAGCTTCGAAGTCAAAGCCAAAAAGTTCAAGGCGAACGCCGTCGATCCGCATTACCGAGATCGGTCAAGTGCACGCACTGTATCTATCAGTCCTGTTTGCGTGCATGACAGCGTTTGGTTTGATCATTCTCCTGTCCGCCTCATCGGTCGCAGGACACTTCGAAGATGGTGATGCTCTTGGTCTGTTTAGGCGCCAGCTCACCTGGGCAGCCATTGGGGCGGTCGGCTTTTTTGTCGCATCAAGATTTGACTACCGGCACTTACGCAAAGTGGTCACCCCAATGCTCATCGGAAGTGTTGGACTGCTAGTCGCAGTTCTAATACCAGGTGTCGGTATTAACGCTAATGGTTCCTCACGTTGGCTAGGTATTGGACCTCTGGTTATTCAGCCAGCAGAGATAGCCAAGTTTGCGTTGGTCGTATTTATTGCTCATCTGCTAACTCTGCGTGAGCGTCGTATGGATCGTCCTGAAATGACAGTTCGGCCAGCAATGATTGTGCTTGCAACATATTCGGTTCTGCTCGTGCTGCAGCCCAAGCTAGGGACAATCGTAGTGCTTGGGCTTACGACAGTAATAATGCTCTTCGTTGCAGGCTCAAGGTTGAGATATCTGACAGGCTGGGCGGCAGCTGGTGGAGTCATGTTTACCGCAGCAGTGTTTACAAGCGATCACGCTATGCGTCGAATCCAAGCTTTCTTGAATCCACTAGAGAATCTCGATGCTGCAGCATTTCAGCCAGTCCAGTCTCAGGTGGCTGCAGCAAGTGGCGGCATTACCGGTGTGGGTATTGGAGCGGGACGTGCCAAGTATGGATTCCTGCCAGAAGTTGAGTCCGACTTCATCTTCGCAAACCTCGCCGAAGAAACGGGTCTTATTGGTTCGACTGCAGTAATCGGCTTCTACTTATTGGTCGCCTGGTTTGGCTTCCGAGCCGCAATGAATGCTCCTGAAAGATTCGGAATGTTATTGGCCACCGGATTTACAGCTCTAATCACAATGCAGGCGTTCTTGAATATCGGTGTTGTTATCGGTGTTCTTCCAACTACTGGAGTGCCGCTTCCATTTGTTTCTGCCGGAGGTTCATCGCTCGTGATGTTGCTGACTGCCGCTGGCTTGATCACCAACGTTGCTAGACGAGCCAAAGTAAGG
>CALJAE010000108.1 GCA_938028175.1 uncultured Acidimicrobiales bacterium | reverse complement strand
TATGGTCTCGGTTGAGCTGTCTGCTCTGATAGCCCAGTCAGGGTTGCCATCTTCGTCAAGGGCTGTCGTGAACCACTCGCGCATTTGTCTTGGTTCGATGGTCGCTTCTTGATCTAGGATCGATACAAGGAGAGGTTCACTGGCGATTTCAGCTACTTCAGCTTCCAGCGCTTGAGCTTCTTCCAAAGTTACGGATGGACTAGAGATCTCTGTTTCTAGCGAGATTTGATAAGGGCTTCCACGGAGTAGCGCTAGCTCGAAATCCTGTGAAATTTCTTGCATAGCGATTTGTTCGCCGGTCTGACCAGCAATAGCTACGTAAGAGTCGTTTACAAACTCAAAGCTCGGCTCGGTCACGATATTGAGTTGATCATTGACTGTCAGAGTCACTTCGCTAGCGAGTTGCTCCTCGTCAACTGTGTAGTGCAGTGAAGCGTTACTGCGCTGTTGGATGTTACGAATAGCCCAACGGAACGGCCTAAGGACATATACGCCAGTCTCATCAGAGTCGAGGGCACTCTCAATTGTGCGGTCTTGATCTAACTTGATTCCCAGGTCAGCCAGGGTTGGCATCGCAGTGATTTCATTGGCTGCTATTTCAAATGGCTGAGTTGCAATATCTTCAGAGAGGTCCACCACGACTCCGCTCAATGCTTCACGATTGATACCGCCGATATCTTGTCCTGCCAGATGTGTGCCTCGTGGGGTTAGGTCAGAAGTTAGAGACGCATCGAACGCCTGAGCCCCAGCGAGTAGGGCGTAGATTGCAGCAAATGCAACTGCCCACCCAGTTAACTTAGAAATTGGCCGAGGCTCAGCTAGAGGTTTAGTGGGTGGTTTCGAGTTAGGGAAGTAAGAGCGTACGGTAAGTGGCATCCAACCAAATCGACTCGGCGATGGTTTTGGACTTGAAGGCTGTATAAAAAACTGGTCGGCAGCTGTGAACGGTCTAAGTTCTTGAAGGTCTATCACTTCGATTTCAGAGGTAACCGAAAGATCAGCGACCTCGTCTATAGCTTCTTCGTTAACAGTCGTATCATCACTGTCGACGGTCGAATCAGTACTCATTTCTGATTGTCTAACCTCTTTAGCCACTACCTACCATTGTGCCATGAAACTGACCCAAATTTAAGACTAAATCTGCCTAAAAAAGCGCTTGTTGTGGCTTCTCGATACCTCTTAGGAGGTCGTAGTCGACTTCTAGGCAGGCAATGCTACGTTTTTCAGCTAGAACCTTGGCTTGGGGCTTAATGCTTTGGGCAACAAATACTCCCTTTACTCCTACATACTGAGGGTCGGAATCGATGAACTCCAAGTATCTAGCGAGTTGTTCAACGCCATCAATCTCACCTCGCCTCTTGATTTCCACCGCGAAATAAGAATTGTCTTCGTCTTGGCAGAGCAAGTCGACTGGGCCGATAGGCGTCATAAACTCCCGCTTTACTAATTTGAACCCAGGCTCGATGACTTCCGGATCCGCTGCAAGGAGTTCTTGGAGGTGTGCCTCGACACCATCTTTTTGGAGACTTGGTTCGATACCAAAATCAAATGACTGATCGCTTACTTTGTCATGAATCGTGATCTCTAAAAGTTCATCAGTCGGATTGGTGACCTTAATTGCGTCGTCTGATTCGACCATTACATTTGGTGAGTTCATCCAGTTCATCGGTTTGTATGCGCCACCATCGGAATGGATCGAGATTGATCCATCTGATTTCACAATCAGTAACCGGACTGCTCTTGGTAGGTGGGCACTAAGTTTGCCCGAGTAGTTAACAGTGCATTCGGCTACGATAATTCTCACCGGGGTAAAGATAGCAGAAATGAGATGCGCTAGTCGACTGTAAAGTCGTTTCCGAGTCTAGATTTTATTAGCTTTCTTCGTTCTAGGAGCTCTGCATAGGTGAGGGATTCACGCTCATTAGGGTCAACCCAGAAGCTTCCCTTAATCCCGTCTAGATCGAGCTCCCAAGCTGCTTCATCAACTCCAAGTTCTTTGGTGATGCTGGAACCGTGTTCTGACGCAAAGTGGACCGACACACTATTGACCAGTTCAAACAGGTCGAGTTCTGGTGCTAGTTCGGCGATGGAGTTCTCGATGAAGATCAGGTTTTTAGCATAAAGCATTAGTGGCTTAGGAAGCTTGGCACCGTAGAAGAGAAGGCCTTTGAGTAGCTTGCGGATTTCTTTGATTAGTTCCTGCTGGCTAAATTGAGTTGGATCGATCGGAGTATCTAGTCCTAGCTCAGAAACCATCTGTTCGACATTGGTATCGCTTGGCAACGCTCCAAGATCAACAAGGGATTCAACCTGCCCCTGAGGATTGTTAGTAGTTGCGGCAAACAGCATTTTCAAGAAGCCGATTCGTTCGCGATCACTGAGTCTGCCCGTGATACCAAAGTCCAGAAGTCCGATTTGTCCGTTCTTTAAGATCTTTAGATTGCCAGAATGTAAGTCTCCGTGGAAGACACCTTTGAGAAAAGCTCCTTCTAGAAAGCCCAGTAGTAAGTCGCTAATAGCTTTCTGAGTGTCAACGTTGTGTGCTTTGAGACCTTCTGGATTTGAGAAGTCGATCCCGTCTAAGCGGTTCATAACCAAGACTCTTTTGTAGGTGTGCTCAGGTACCGGGTTGGGCAATACAAATTCGCCCCGATTTAGCTCTTGCAAACTTTGTCGTACATCTTCCATGTTTTCGGCTTCTAGACGGAAATCGAGCTCTTCAGAGATTGTCTCGGCAAAGAGTTCTACCAAAGCCGGGGGATTGGCGAGGGCAGCTACCTTAATTCGGCCAACCAGCAACGGGGCAAATGTGGACATTACGGCAAGGTCTTGGCGCACAAGCTTTTCAATGTTGGGTCTCTGGACTTTCACCACAACTTCATTGCCGTCAGCAAGAGTTGCCGCATGTACCTGAGCGATCGAAGCGGCTGCAATTGGTGTAGGTGAGAATTCAGCAAATGAATCAAAAAGATCGCCATGGGTAGCTTGTTCTACGGTCTCTCTAACCTTTTGAAATTCAACACCCGGGACAGCGTCTCGACAAAGCTTGCACTGTTCGACTAGTTCGTCAGGAAAGACTCCCTGACCTGCAGAGATTATTTGTGCCAACTTGATATAAGTTGGTCCGAGTCTCTCGGCCGCTTTTCTGAGTCGAACCGATAGCTTTGCTCGAGAATCTGCTTTGCCAGCTTCTCGAAGTTTCCAGTTGACTATTTCCCAACCCAGTATCGATCCCACTACTACCATGCGTCGGATTGGAGGGATTCGACGTCGACGAGTTAGTTGTACAGCTAGTCGCTTTTGCCCCGCTCTGTACCTACTTATTGGCATTATTCCTCTGGAAGTTCGCTTAGTATCTCCAGAGATCTTTCGGCTAGTTCGGGTCGACAGATGAGGAGATCTGGCAGATAGGGGTTTTCATTGTTGTAAACCATTGGTGAACCGTCGATTCGGGAACAGTGGAGTCCTGCGGCAAGGCAAACTGCCACTGGTGCACATGAGTCCCATTCGTACTGTCCACCGGCATGAGCATAGATGTCTGCCTCGCCTGTCACTACTGCCATTGCTTTGGCTCCGGCAGAACCCATTTCTATATATTCGGCATTCAACTTTTCAGCTAGTGCGATTGCAGGGGCAGGTCGCCTTGTCCTGCTAACAATGACTCGGGTCTTTTCGACTGGGTCCTTAAGCGAAAGGGATTGATTAGTCGACAGAGTCAAAGATTGTGCCGGAAGAGCTACAGCTCCGACTTTGGGTTGACCTTGCTCTGTAAGTGCGATGTGTACGGCCCAGTCGGTTCTTGGTATTTCTGAGAACTCTCGGGTTCCATCTAGTGGGTCCACTATCCAGACTCTCTCAGAATTTAGCCGGTCGAGATTATCCGAACCTTCTTCACTGAGGATGGCATCATCTGGTCGAAGTTCGCCAAGCATCTCCATGATGCGATCATGAGCGCGCTGGTCTCCCAAATCCTTTAGTTGGCTTGGCTCTAGGTCAGCGTTTTCGGCTCTAAGTTTGACTAGGAGGTCGCCGACCTCTGTTGCAACTCGTTCTGCTACTTCATGATCATTTACTTGGCTCACAAGGTTAGAGCCTAGCTTATGGACCTATTTCTTTAGTGG
>CALJAE010000107.1 GCA_938028175.1 uncultured Acidimicrobiales bacterium | reverse complement strand
CGGATCGCAGTTTGAACTCTTGTATAGACACCCTTTTGCTCGAAGAAGTCTTGTAGAGCGAGAGCGTTCATAACGATTGCCAGCATGCCCATGTAGTCAGACTGTGCACGGTCAATTCCACCCTCGGCACCGGCCATACCTCGCCAGAAGTTTCCACCACCAACTGCGATGGCTACTTCGACGTCATAGGTTTCAACAGCTTCGATTACATCGTCAACGATGTGTTCGATTGACTTGGCGTCGATACCAAAACCTTTGTCCCCCGCAAATGCCTCACCAGAAAGTTTCAGCAAGATTCGCTTCCACTTTGGTTCTTTCCTTGGGGTTTCGGTCATTGGGTACCTTCCGGGCTGCGACTCTACGTCACCTTAGCCGATTGAAGCCATTACAAGCTTAGTTATTTTTCCTGAGCCAATCTTCTGAGCAACAGTCTCTTTTTCGCCAAAGACACCCTGCTCTAGAAGTACTGATTCTGCTAGCCAAGAGTTAACTCGACCTTCGACAATCTTGTCCCAAGCTTGCTCAGGCTTACCTTCTGCCTTAGTGATATCCAAGAACGCTGCACGCTCCTTTTCGATATCTTCTGCTGGAACTTCTTCTCGAGTTAGATAGCGAGGCTTAGCAAATGCACAGTGAAGGGCTACTTCGTGAAGCACTTCTGCGTCCACGCCTTCAGACTGTAGAAGAACACCGATTCTTCCACCACCATGGAGGTAAGCATTGAATTCGCCATCAACTGTTTCGACAGTACCGACTTCGATGTTTTCTTTGATTGTGATCTGTAGATCTTCAAGCTCAGCTTTGCGTGCATTGATTGCATCAGCTCCGTTAGCTAGAACATCGTCAGCCAATGACTTAGCAAACTCGATAAATGAGTCAGACTTAGCGGCGAAATCGGTTTCGCACTTTAGCTGGACTAGAGCGGCAGCTGAGTCATTCTTAGCTATAGCGATGAGACCTTCAGCGTTTTCTCTGTCGGTTCGTCCAGCAGCCTTCGCTAGACCCTTTTCTCGCAATGCTTGTACAGCTGCATCGAAATCGCCGTCTGCTGCGGTAAGCGCCTTCTTGGCATCCATCATTCCTGCACCAGTTGCTTGGCGCAGCTCTTGAACCTGCTTTGCAGTTACTTGTGACACTATATTCTCCTTGAAATTGTTAGATAGTTTGAACTAGCTAGCTTCACCAGAGGCTTCTGGAGCAGCTTCAGCTGGCTTTTCAGCCGCCGCTATGTTGGCATCTCGCTCTGCTTGGGCAGCAGCAGCTTGGGCAGCAGCAGCTGTTTGAGCAGCTGCATGTTCCGCTTTTTCTTCTGCTGTGCGCTCTACTGGTGCTGCACCTGTTGGCGCTCCAGTCTTCTTAGCGTGGATCATCTTGCCTTCGGCAACAGCTTCTGCAATGACTCTTGTCATTAGTTCAGCTGAACGGATTGCGTCATCGTTACCTGGGATTGGGTAAGTAATGAGATCTGGATCACAGTTGGTGTCTACGACAGCTACAACTGGAATACCAAGCTTACGAGCTTCGGTCACAGCGATGCCCTCAGAAATTGTATCGAGAACGAACAAAGCACTTGGAGCCTTGGCCATTGCCTTGATACCACCAATGTTTCGATCTAGCTTGTCGAGCTCTCTGGTGTACTGAAGAGCTTCTTTCTTAGGCATCTTCTCGAACTCACCTGTATCACGCATACGTTCGTATTCGATTAACTTAGAGACTCTCTTAGAGATGGTCTTGTAGTTAGTGATCATTCCACCAAGCCAACGCTGGTCAACATATGGCATGCCGACAGACTGAGCGTAACGCTTGATTGGTTCTTGAGCTTGTTTCTTTGTTCCAACAAACAGAACTGTGCCACCTTCAGAGACGGTGTCTCGAATGAAGGTATATGCGGTTTCGATACGACGAAGAGTTTCCTCAAGGTCGATAATGTAAACACCCTTATGCTCGCCATGTATAAAGCGCTTCATCTTTGGGTTCCAGCGGCGAGTCTGATGTCCGAAATGGACTCCCGCTTCTAACATTTGTTTCATCGTGACAACTGCGGTCATGATACTCCTCCGGTTAAGTGCTCGACCGAGCTCGCAAGCGAGACCGTGGATTAGGTCGAGACAACAATAGATGGGCAAGCCACCAACTCAGCATTTCTGAGCCGAAGCTAGCCTATCGTGACCGCAGCGTTATACCAAGATTGTCGTAGTTGTAGCTATTAAGCAACTTCTCGCATCTCAGAAGCCATCTTTGAGCGGAGTTGAAGCACTGCTTTGGTGTGGATCTGACAAACTCGAGACTCAGTCACTCCAAGAACATCGCCGATGTCAGCAAGTGTGAGACCCTCGTAGTAATAAAGGGTTAGAACAACTCTTTCTCGCTCACTCATCGAGTTAATCGCAGAAGCTAGCACCTGACGTGTCTCAAGATTCTCGTAAACATCGCCCGGACCGTCTTCACGGTCAGCCAAAGTGTCTCCATATGTTAGGTTCTCGCCACCTGAGAAGCTCAACATCTCGTCTAGAGCTACTAGACCTAGGGAAGAGATCTTGGTGTAGAGGTTGTTTAGCTGAGGAATTGAGAGCTTCATCTCAGCGGCAATTTCATCGTCTGTTGGGCTTCGATGAAGCTTCGCTTCCAACTTAGTCATTGCCTTTTCGACTGACTTTGCTTTAGAGCGAATAGAACGAGGAATCCAGTCTACGCTTCGCAGCTCGTCCAAGATCGCTCCCTTGATTCGGGAAATTGCATAAGTCTCAAACTTGTAGCCGCGCTCTAGATCGAACTTCCTAATTGCGTCGATCAAACCAAACATTCCGTATGAAACTAAGTCTGCATGATCCACATTCTGAGGAAGACCAGCAGCGACTCTTGACGCAACGTACTTGACCAATGGAGAGTAGAAGACAATAAGTTCATCTCTCTCTGCTTGGCCCTCAGTTGCTTTAAAAGCCTTCCAGGTTTCTGTCATGTCCGCTTTTGTGTCAGTTCTCGCCACTGGTTCCGCCAAGTCTATAATTTCAATATCATCCGAAGTTTCAACTAAGTCAATTCTTCGTTCCCATTTACCGTCGGTACTTCGCCAGTTCGTGTGAGGGCCTTTTGATCTATTTCTATGGGGTCTATTAGGACTATCCGTCGTGTCAGTCGAGGCTGTTTTCTCAAAGCCAAGTGCATCTAAATAACGATCTTTTGCCGAATTCATGGGACCAGTCTAGATCAGCCTCTTACTGCGGGTGAGACTAAGACAGTTAATCAGTTACAGCACGCCGAGCCTCTCGCCATTTATCGAGATTTCTCGGGAGGCCGCTAACTTCTGGACTTCGGTGAATACTTCATCGCTGGGACCTTTCCAAGCTGACATCACAGTCGTCAAAGTTCCAGAACCTGAACGAGCTTCCGACAAAATCAGTTCAACCAGGGGGCTCCCCTTATCGTCTCCTCGTGATTCTTTTGGTTTGCTCGGCACTCCAAATCCATAAACCGTCTCGACCACGGAGTCGACATCCAGACAGAGTTCTGCGCCATCTCTAAGTAGTTGATTTGTACCGGCAGCTGCAGGACTTAAAACCGAGCCCGGTACAGCCAGTACAGGTTTTCCTCGCTCAACTGATTCATCTGCTGTCAGCAAAGAGCCACCTGAAAGGTGCGATTCAACCACGATTGTGGCATCGGCAATCCCTGCGATTATGCGGTTACGTGCCGGGAACTGCCAACGACGTGGCTTAGTCCCCGGAGGCAGCTCACTGATTACTAGACCCTTGGCTAGAAGTTCGTCGAATAGACTCTGGTTTCTTCTCGGATAACAAACGTCAACACCGGTTCCCAGAACAGCAATGGGCTTAGATCCCTTAGAAACCAAGGCCCCTATATGGGCTTCCCTATCAATACCGAGGGCTAGTCCGCTTACGACTGAGATTCCTAGACCTGACAGTTCAGCGCCGACCTGTCGAGCAAATTTTCGCCCGACTGAGGAACAGCGCCTTGTGCCAACAATGGCTACCTTAGGCTGGGTCAAGGCTGCAAGGTCACCCCGAGCAAATAATAGGACTGGTGGATCCGGGTCATCAGATGGGATCGGCCAACAATCTGCAGAAGGCGTCAACACAGTCATCTGGTCTCTGACCAATCGTTCGACTACTTTGCCTTCGGATATCCGTCGAGACTGGTTAGACCACTTTTCGACAAGCTCAGAATTTAACCCCTGTGGTGCCGGCCGATTCTTGAGTCTCTTGTTACGGAGAAGCTCCAAAGCTTGAGTCGGGCTGTCAGACGAATCAAGAAGCCATTTCAGTCTTGCCGGGCCAGCCCCATCTAGCGAAGCCAGAACTACGAGCGCCAAGGTTTGATCATCGATAGTCATGGCCTTTCTCCAAACATTTGACCAAGCTCAGACCGAAGCGAAAGGGCTGTTGCGACATCAGACTCTGATAGTTCTGTTACCGAACCCTGGGTGTTGTCTGATTTTACTGCTGCAATATCAGAAACAGTTAAAGCCACACGAGTAACTGCGGCAACTCCACGAGCCGAAAGCAAACCGTCTTCAACTGCTTCACGCAACATCGACTCTGCGCTGCTACTTAAGCAGGTAACCTTTTGCAACATCGAGAAATCCAGCTTTGCATTTGTTCGAACTCCCCTAGCTACTGCAAACTTGCGTGCAGCCACAACCCGATCACGAATAGCAACGCTACTTTCAGCGACTTCATTTGAAAATAGTGAATCAGCGCCAGGAGGCGACAGTTCTATTCGTAGATCGAACCGATCCATAACTGGTCCTGACAAACGTTGCGAGTACCTGAGGCGAGAACTATCTGAACACCTGCAATTCTTCGAAGTACCACATGGGCAAGGGTTCATGGCTGCGACTAGGATAAAGTCGGCTGGTAGCTCGAGAGATCGACTCGCCCTACTTACCCGAATGACTCCCTCCTCCAGCGGAGTTCTCAGCGCTTCAATGTGTCTCGGCGGGTACTCGCCCAATTCGTCCAAGAATAAGACCCCGCCGTGCGCCCCGCTGATCTCACCTGGGCGCATTGCTCCGGTACCACCACCTAACAAGCCAACCTTAGTGGCGCCATGATGTGGTGCTCTAAACGGAGGACGAACTATCAGCGATCCATCAAAGTTGCGATACCCGGCAGCTGAGTGAATTTTAGAAACAATTAGCGACTCATCCGAAGACAGGTCAGGAAGCACCGAGGGTAGGCGCTTAGCCAACATTGTCTTGCCCGCCCCGGGTGCACCGACCATCAATACGTTGTGGCCTCCGGCAGCTGACAGCTCTAAAGCAAGCCGAGCCAGTGGCTGATCTAAGACCTGACTCATGTCGAGCGATTCAGTGTCTTCGTTGCCTGACGCTCTTTCTACAGCCTCAACCTTTCGCAGCTTCCCCTCGCCCACTAGTGCTTGAACTAGTTCCGCCAAGTTCTCAGCTTGAAACAACTTCTTACCGTAAGTAGCCCTTGCCTCACCAGCTGCTGTCGCAGGAACCACTAGGCAGTCAGATTCGACTGCAGATGCAATGCACATCATTCCATGAACAGGTTTTAATGAACCATCTAGGCCGAGCTCCCCGATCGCTCCTAGGCCTTCAATTGATTCAACCGGAATCTGATCAGATGCTGCCAGCAACCCAAGGGCTATTGCCAGGTCCAGAGCACCACCAGGTTTACGAACACCGGCGGGGGCCAAGTTGATTGTCACCTTTCGCATCGGCCAGTGGAGCCCACTCGACAACATAGCTGCCCGAACACGATCACGAGCCTCTCGACAAGTAGCATCAGGCAACCCGACAATTGTGTAGCCGGGCAATCCGTTTGAGACGTGAACTTCTACATTTACCGCTAGCCCGTCATAGCCTCGCAGCGAGGCCGAAGCCACAGTAGCCAACATTAGATTCTCCATTATGTTTGGATGAAATTGGCTACTGCCACGAGGTAATATCAGATTAGTAGCTGCCACTGACACCCGGTGCAAACGCTTGAGTGATCAGGTATTGATCATCCGCGTAGCGCATCGTGACAGGGAGGTCTGCTAGCTGGCTTCGACTTCACTGCTCGCTTCAACTAGAGCTGCTTCGATGAGCGTTTCACGAGAGTACCTGACGACTGCTTGAATCTCTTCTTCTGAGAGCCTCGCTCCAAATGATGGCATTCGGTTTCGCCCGTCAGTGACGAGTTCTATTTGCTCATCGATTGTCGGATATAGCTCTAGAATCTCCGGTGTATTTATCTGGTTACCGATACCTCCGGCACCGGTCGACCCATGACATGAAACACAGCTATTGACATACGTACGGCGGCCCAACACAAGCTCTGTGTCTTGGGGATCAACGTCTGGTGAGGCACCCGATGAACAGCCTGTAGCAAAAGCGAACACCACTAGGAAGGTTGCAATAGATTTCAAGACCAAGGCCTTAGACCGTGTAGATTTCATAGACACTTCATACACTAACTGGTTATGGGATTCGATCCTAACCGACCTTACAAAGCTTCTCATCTGGATTATTTCTTGGTTGCAGCGGCGGTTCTAGTTGCGGTTGGACTAGTCGTTTGGGGTTTCTTTGGCTAAGTATCGTGACCCCTCAGACGCCCCAGATACCGAAACACGCTTTATCCAGCCCTATCAGGCGAACAAGGACTACATCTGTCCTGGATGCAATGGAATTATCAGTGCCGGTACCGGCCATATTGTTGCTGTCCCTGCTTCCGAACCAGATCTGCGACGACACTGGCACCGTGGCTGCTGGGCTAATCGAGAATCTCGCTACTAGCGACTAGAAGGCTCCCCTGTAGATTTCGACATTCAGTCCTCTGTCGACCGAAGCCACATCGAACCTGATATCTCTAAACTTTGAGGCCTGCGATACAAGCCACTCTGCTGCTGCACCCCGAACCTTTTGTTGTTTGCGTTTCCCAACAGCTTCGACTGGCAGACCAAACATGTGGCTTGAGCGGTACTTAACCTCAACAAACACAACCATGGAGTCCTTACTCAAGATGAGATCTATCTCTCCAGCCGACTTACGCACATTGGTATCAATAGTTGCATATCCACTATCTTCGTAGCGTTTTAGCGCAGCTTCCTCTGCTCGGCGCCCTAGCTCGAAACTTGAGGGCTGTTTTGGTGTGTCAGATTTGAATTGGTTGGTCATTACTTAGGTATACACCAAGCCTATGACATTCAATCAGACCGCTGTTTTGGCAGGGTTAATCTTCGCGAAGTTCTTTTACTTTGGCAGCCTTACCAATGCGGTCACGCAAGTAGTAAAGTTTTGCTCGCCTGACGTCACCCCGTGTGATCACTTCTAGCTTTTCAACTACCGGTGAGTGAACTGGGAAGATTCTTTCAACGCCGACACCGAAGCTAACCTTACGGACGGTGAATGTCTCGCTAACACCAGCACCTTGACGGGCTATAACTACGCCTTCGAAAATCTGCACACGCTCTCGGTTACCCTCGATTACTTTCACGTGGACCTTGACGACATCACCTGGTCGGAAATCGGGAACATCTGCTTTGATTTGTTCTTGCTGTACTAGATCTGTGAGGTTCATTGCTAAGTCCATTTGTACCGACACGCCTAAATTTGCGCTGCCGAAATTAACCCTTTAAGACTAGAGCCACTATTGCACAGTTGCACCCTCAACTTGGTGAGAATCTAGTATGTCTATAGATCGAACTCTGAAAGCAGAGCTAACTCCGCTTGAGTGAGGCCTCCACGCTGTTCAATCAGATCTGGACGAAGCCTTCTAGTAGCGTCTAAACTGTGGGCAAGTCGCCACCGTTCTATCAGCTTATGATTACCTGATTTGAGTTCTGACGGCACTGACATTTCACGACAATCGGCAGGCCGCGTATAGTGCGGATACTCGAGCAGTCCCGTAGTAAACGACTCGTCTTCGGGCGATAGACTATTTCCAACTACGCCTGGGACCAGCCGGGCAACCGACTCAATCACCGCTATTGCTGCTGCTTCACCGCCGGCCAGCACAAAATCGCCTAAAGATATCTCTCGATCGATGACAGTATCTCTTACTCGTTGATCAAGCCCTTCGTATCTTCCACAAAGCAAGGTGAACTCGCCAAGTTCGCTAAGTTCTTCGGCCACGCTCTGGGTGAATGTCTCGCCAGAGGGACATAGATAGATAACTGGCTTTGGAGGCCTTGTCTGTTCTATACAGTCGATGATGGGTTGTGGAGATAGCACCATTCCGGCCCCACCGCCGAATGGCATATCGTCTACCGAGTTGTGCTTGTCGTCGGAGAAGTCTCGAAAGTTGATCGCATCGATGTTTAAGATATCTCTCTCTTGTGCTGCCTTGAAGATGCTTTCACTGAAATAACCTGTTATCAGCTCAGGAAAGAGTGTCAGTACTGAGATATCTAGATCAGACATGACGATTACTCTAACCCTATTGTCTAGTTTCCACTGAGGCTCTCGATGAGCCCGTCTGGCAAGTTCACTCTCACTACTCTACGCTCTAAGTCTTCGGCGATTTTGAAGACACTCGGGATTAAGAGCGATTCATCTATTTCGAGCAGGTCCGAGGCCGGATTCCCAACTATTGAAGTGACTACGCCTAGGCGCTGTTCTGCTTGATCGTAAACTTCAAATCCAATCAGATCGGTGAGGAGGCTCTGGCTGTGTTCGATCCGCTGAGCATAAAGTTTTGAGTTTCGAAGGGCCGCCGCCAACTCTCGAGTCTCATACGCCGTGAACTTTAAGAGCCACTTGTCTTGATTGGGTCTTGAAGACTCGATTTCTAGGTACTCTCCAGCAGCCCAGAGCTTTGCGCCTGGCATGGTGCGTTCATCGACGAGGTCCGTCAGAAAAGTAACGCTGACTTCGCCTTTGAGTCCATGAGGTTTACCGATTGCACCAACGTGCAACCAGCCCTCTGGAGGAGTGCTATTCGACGAATTCAACTCGTGTGGTTACGCCGTCTTTTGAAGCTGCGGCGTTAACAACTGTTCGGATAGCGCTAGCAACACGGCCACGCCTACCAATTATTCGACCCATATCTTCTGGAGCGACAGAGACATCTAGGCGAACCAGGTCGCCGTCTTCGTGAGCCTCGATTGACACAGAATCTGGATCAGTCACAACTGATGTACAAAGGTGGGTTAGAACTGCTTCTGCTGTTGGAGCTGGGGACATTATTCGTCTCCTTTAGCTTCTTCTTTTTCTTCAGCAGGTGCTTCAGCGACAGCTTCTTCAGCAGCTGGTTCTTCACTAACTTCAGCGGCCGGTTCTTCGGCTGCTTCGGAAGCTGCTTGTTCAGCCTCTGCAGCTTCAGCTGCTGCTTCGGCTTCCTTCTCTTGAGACTTCTTAGATGGACGCTGCTTAGATTCAGGAGCAGGTTTTGCGACACCAAGAACATTCCAAGCATTTCCACCGTCGGCTACTGCAGCCTGTTCTTTTTCGTTAAGACTTTCCGCTGTAACGCCTTCTTTGAAAGCTTCCCAGGTGCCGGTCACCTCTAAGAGTTTTTGTACACGCTCAGATGGCTGAGCACCATTACGTAACCAGTTGACGGCCTTTGACTGAGTAATATCGATGCGCGATGGATTAGGACGTGGATCGTAAACTCCGACGATTTCGATGAATTTACCGTCACGTGGGGCACGCTGGTCGGCGGCAACAATACGGTATGTTGGCTGCTTCTTCTTACCCATTCTCATTAGGCGTAAACGAACTGTCACTAGATTTCCTTAAGTTAAGTCGACTATATTCTTATAGCCACGGGCCAAAACTGCTCAAGCTAGTCAGTTTGTTGGCAACTGCTAAGGATATCGCCGCTCAGCTAACTCCCAACCAATTAGTTCCGGTTTAGCTAAACGAAGTGGAATCGAGCTCTAGGGCATCTTCTTGTATTCCGAGCAAAATCTTCTCAACCACTACCTCAGGAGAAAGACCCTGACCGAATTTCGGCGCTGTCCCCTCGATGGCTCTTCCAGCTAAACCAGTCTCAGTATGTGGCGGGCGTACG
>CALJAE010000106.1 GCA_938028175.1 uncultured Acidimicrobiales bacterium | reverse complement strand
ACGGATAGCTCATCTTCTGTTGCTGCCCGAACCGCAGCAAGTCCCGCTGGTGGAGGAGTAGCGGCTGCGCCGACTCCGACGATGACTGGCCCTGGTGGTCACACCCAAAGACTTTTGACTGTAGTTAAGGCTGGCTCGATTCAAGACATCAAGTCAAAGCCTTTAGATAAGGTCCATACTTGGCCGCACCTTATCGTCGTGGAGTTCGGCGCTATGTTGGCGATCACAGCCTTTCTATTGATATTTAGCATCTTCGTAAATGCTCCGCTTGGTCGCCTGGCTGATGTGAATGCAACCCCTAACCCTTCGAAAGCACCTTGGTATTTCCTTGGTTTGCAAGAGCTCTTGACTCTTTTCCACCCGATGGTCGCTGGTGTGACCATTCCTGGGGTCGGAATTGTAGCATTGGCCCTTTCGCCCTACATAGACAAAACAATCCCTAATTCACCGGAAAAACGTAAGTTTGCGGTGTCTCTTTTCACAATTTTCATGATGTTTTGGGCAATTCTGTCGATAATTGGATCATTCTTTAGGGGTCCGGGGTTTAACTTTGTATTCCCCTGGAACGAAGGGATATTTTTCGAATTATGACATGGGTAATAATTGGGCTTGTAGTGTTGGCGGTCGTTGCGGCTTTGGCGCTATTTAGGCAAAGAGACAACAAACTTGCAACCGGTTCTTTGGCCGGCGATCTAACTCCGACCGAGGCAGATAGGGCGCGAGTAATTAAAGATCGGTCCGAGCTTGAAGGTTCAAGCTTCGAGTCTGCTGCACTTGAGGCTAGGGCAACTGAACTTGCACCACCAAAACCAACAGGAGCAGCTGTCTATATCCCGCCAGATGAGCAGGCGTTGGGTGAATCACGCCGCCAGTTTCTTAATCGTGGAATCATTGCTTCGTTCTCTTTCGGAGTTGGCGTCTTAGGTATTGGCGCTATTCAAACACTTTGGCCATCAGGTGGCGGCGGTTTCGGTTCTAAAATCGTCGTAGGGAAAGTCGATAACATTGTTCAGTCGATTAGAGATGCCGGTGGTTTCTTCTATGTTCCTCAGGGGCGTATGTGGATTACCGAGTATCCATCGAATGCGTTAGTTAAGGCCGAGAGTGACTACAGTTTTTACTCACAAGTAAACCAGGGACTCGAAGCTGGTGTTGTAGCACTTTTCCAGACTTGCCCTCACCTAGGTTGCCGAGTTCCAGAGTGTTCGACATCGCAGTGGTTCGAATGTCCTTGCCACGGTTCTCAGTACAATCGAGTCGGAGAGAAGAAAGGTGGCCCAGCGCCACGAGGAATGGATCGTTTTCCAATGGAAGTATCGTCTGATGGCGTATTATCAGTCGATACAGGCACTATCATTCAAGGGCCAGCTATTGGAGTGAACACAACGGGTCAGGAGGCGGAAGGCCCGAACTGTCAGTCTGCTGAGGGGGAACACGGCTAGTGCCTCAAAACCTTAATTTGATTGGTTTAATCGCCCAAACCAATTTCCGGTCAATCGGTCTTGCGATCGCGCTCATTACTTTTTTTGGTTTTGTGGTCGCTGTTTATGCTAATTCGCGTAAATCAAGAGACGAAATCGGCGCCGAAATAGAGCTTGCGGCAAACAGGAAAGAATATTTAGACGACGAGGGCTTAGAAGGTCCTCGCCTTGATCGTTCCCTTTCTTTCGCTCTCGTTTCACTTCTGTTTATCTCTGTTGCGTTCACCTTCTACACCGTGGCAGAGCCGGGTCGTCAAGAAGGTGCTGTTGCAACTCGCATAGCAACGTTCGAACGTCGTGGTGAAGACACTTATGTGAACGGCGCAGGCTGTGTGGCCTGTCACGCTGCTGATGGTGGTGGAGGTGAGGCTCCTTTTGTTCTTCAAGACGCTGACGGTCAATTTATTGGAAACGTTACTTGGACTGCACCTGCGCTGAACAATCTTTTGCTTCGCTATTCAGAAGACGAAGTAACGCACATCCTCAACTTTGGTCGTAACGGTTCGCCTATGGCTGCATGGGGAACTCCAGGTGGTGGCCCGCTAACCGATCAAGCTGTTGCCAATGTCATTACCTATCTTGAGACGCTACAAGTGCAGAGTATCAACCCAGTAGATATAGCGGCAGCCGGTGACGATGTGCCCGGTAATAACGAGGGCGATTTAGAAGACGAAGAGTCGCAACTTGCACAAGAAGAAGCCGATCAAATTGAAGCAGCTATTCGAGCAGAGGTCGAACGCTCTCTAGAAGATGGCGAGTTCGAAACACTCGGCGAGGCTGTGTTTAACCTTGGCTTGTTCTCTAACTTTGGCGCTGGATCATATTCATGCGCTCGTTGCCACACAGCTGGCTGGTCACTGGGTATCGACGCTGTCCCTAACATTCTGGATGAGGGTGTTGCAGGCTGTGGTGGTGGTGTGTCCGGTATTGGTTTCAATCTCTGTGGCGACTCGCTTCAGGCTCGCTTCCCGAATGACACTTGGAAGCTTCCTGACGGAGAGTGGGCCCCACCAGACGGGCTAACTAACAGTGAAGGTTTCCGAATTGTTCTAGCTCTTGATGGAACTGAAATCCTTCTTGACGATCGTGCACGCCCAGTAAACGAAGACGGTGATCCATTTATTGTTCTACCTTCGCCTCTTATCGAGGTTGACAGCGTCACTGTCGATGCAGCCGAGGAAGATGCCGATGCTGAAGATGGCGACGACGATGCAGCTGTAGAGGCTGCGGCTGGCGCCACGCTAGGTGAAGCGGGAGACCTAGCTTTCTGCCAATTCGAGTCCGGCCTCTTTACCCCAGACACTGGAGCAACTTACGCTGTTGATCCTGGTGTTGAGCCAGAGGTTGGCCCAGATGGATCGATTGTGGATCCCGCTCCGCTTGATCTAAGCCAGTTCGACGGTCCGATCTACCAGACCTCAAGTGGACGACTGGTTAATGACTGTGAAGTTACTGCAATGCCAGAACGAACCTCACAGTCACAATTCGATTTCATCTTTAACGGAGCAAATGCCGGTGAAGGTTACGGTGTTGGTGGGCAGTCGAGTGCTGGTCAGATGCCTGGCTTCGGAAGACTACTTCCAGAAGATTACATTCAGGCAGTGGTTGACTATGAGCGAGGTCTAAACTGATGTCCGTGGAACTCCTCGGCTTTATCGACGGTATAGATTTCAACATTTTCTTCCGTGGCCTGCTGTCCACTATCGCAATGTTCTTAGTCTTGTGCGGCGCAAAGTACATGATCATTGCTACCAACACAGGTATTCGACAGGGCATGCTTCTAGCTAGCGCAGGTTTCTTTAGCTGGATGTTCATGATGGGTGTCATTTGGACTGTTTACGGAACGGGTTGGATTGGCGACGCTCCTACATGGGATCTTCTGGAGATTCGTGAAGGCACCTTGGCTGAGGCTGAAACGGATAATGTCTCAGAACTAGCGAATGTGGATCTCGCTTCGAGTATTACCGTTCCTGATCCAGATCTGGCGCAAGCACAGGCTCTGACTATCTCCGAGGGCGAAGACATTGGCGAGTGGATCTACTTAGAAACTTCTAACTCGATTCGTGGAGATGCCCAAGCGGCGGTAGATGCCTTTTTAATTGAAGAAGATGTATTTGCTTCTGCAGGCGACTTTGTGCCTCTTCAATTCGGAGCTTTCACGCAGGGTGGTAAGCCAAGGATTTCTAGCGATGCTTCCAATGTTGAGCGTTTCTTCCACTGGTTTGATGAATCAATATTCAATCCGCTTCACAGTCAAGAAGTGATCCTCATCCAGGTACAGGCAGCACGTGAACAGTTCTCTTTAGCTGGCGATGTTCCACCGATTGCCGAAGTCGACACAGCACAGCCTGTTCTTTCTGTGATTATGGAGCGTGATCGTGGTGGGCCGATTCCAGCTGTAATTTCGGGTACTAGGTTCACCCCTCTTGCTTTCACGATAATCAGCGGCCTCATCTTTGCTTTCCTTTGTTTGCAGCTGCATAACAGAAGTCAGAGGCTCGATAGAGCAGTTGCGGCGGCCGCTTAATGGAACAGTATCTGCCGATATTAGTGTTGATGATTCTTGCAATTCTGTTCGGCGTGGTCAGCTTTATTGCGACAAAGATGCTTGCACCAAAGAAGCCAACAGTTGAGAAGCTTGCCCCATATGAGTGCGGTATTATCCCAGCACGTGAGCCAGCCGAACGCTTCCCAGTTAAGTTCTACCTTGTGGCCATGCTGTTCATTATCTTTGATATTGAGATTATCTTCTTGTATCCGTGGGCCGTTGAGTTCACAGCGCTCGGTACTGCTGGTTACCTGGCGATTCTGTTGTTCTCAGCACTTGTGTTTGAATCTTTTGTTTACCTAATCGCCAACGGCGCACTTGACTGGGGAACGCTACAAGTTAACAAGCAGGTTTCCGAACAAGATTCAAAGGCAATGCAGGCGGCAGCTGAGCGTGACGATGTTCGTGTCGTCGGTTCAGAGGGTAGAGAGCCGGTGGCAGCATGACCGGTGGAGTACCCCTAGATCCAACTAAGCCGGACGGCATTAGTGCTCTCGATCATAACTTTCTAACAGCACCCCTCGAAAAGCTTATTAACTGGTCTAGGGCTCGGTCTTCTTGGCCAGCTACTTTCGGTCTTGCTTGTTGTGCTATCGAGATGATGGCTACCGGTGGTTCTCACTACGATCTCGCACGCCTTGGTATGGAGGTGTTTAGGGCGTCACCACGCCAAGCTGATGTGATGATTGTGGCTGGGCGAGTTAGCCAGAAGATGGCTCCAGTGTTGCGCCAGATTTATGATCAGATGGCTGAACCTAAGTGGGTTATCTCGATGGGTGTTTGCGCATCTTCTGGTGGGATGTTTAACAACTACGCACTCGTTCAAGGTGTCGACCAAATCGTACCGGTTGACGTTTACGCTCCAGGTTGTCCTCCAGGACCAGAAACTCTACTGCACGCAATAACAACACTGCACACCCAGATCGAGAATGGCGAACTTCTTAAGCGCCGTAAAGCCAATGGTGGTGGAGCCGGCATTATGATCGAGCAGCTAGATGGCCAAGCTGGCCAAAAAATGGTCGGCGCTTAAGTAGCTGCCATAACACGCTTTATTTCCGGCTCTGTTGGTTACCTGTTTAGTTTTTTAGGCGGTTATACTGGCATTTATGGCGGAAAACGACGACAAAGATTTAGATCTGACCACTAATGTAATTTCAGGTTTTTTAGAAAAGCACAAAGGCTACGAAGTTCTAAATGACCGAATTGTAGAGCTCACTTATAAAGCTTCTGATCTCCGAAGGAAGTTACCATTCGCGGCTTTGACGCTTGTTTTGACATCTCTATTTCTCTTTGTTATACCAGTCATTGTCGCATCTTCGTTCTCAGGTCCCGGTGGTGCAGCGATGATTGGTTTGGCATCCGTTGTTATAGGTGCCCCGCTAATACAGACACTAATCGATCGTGCACTTGTTTTGAGGGGAGGGCATGCGGCGGACGATTTAGTCTCGGATAGAGGTAGAGCTAAGGCTGCTGAACGCTTCATGAGGCGGGTCGCAGGCATCCAGTCTCAGCCAGCTCGTGGAGAAGAGTCGCCAGTTACGCTTGTGAGAGTATCGCTAAAAAACGAAGAAGACCTTATTGCCTTTGCCCGAAAGGTAGACAGTTTACGCAGATGGTCGGGTGGCAGACCTGAAAAACATGTCTTCGAAATAAATGGTGAGCTTCGCCTATATAGGCACAGCGAGTTAGAAGAACTATTCCATACATTTTTAGACCCGAGCTTTGAGTTACCGGTCCCAAAAGGCCCTCAGTACATCAACCTAAGCCATCCTGAGAAGGTCGTTATCGATCAGGCTGCCAGCGCTTATATTTTGGTTGACCGAGATCGGGTCGTGGGCCGGTTCATCGTCGAGAATACTTCGACTAGACCACACGCTATTGCCCGAGTTGAAAGCTGGCTCGAAATAGCTGCAACCGAAAAGAAACACCTTGCATATGCAGCTATAGAGGTAGATATTGCAGATGGCACAGCAGATTTAGATGATGTAAAGAAGATGTTAGATTCAGGTTCAGAGAACACTAGTGGTCGAGCGTCTTTTGGGAGTGTGCCTACTCCGGCGGCAGATGTTCGGTTTAGGGCGGCTGCCGCAGCTCATTTCTTGGGGAAAGCTGAAACTAAGCAACCAAATCAAGGCCAGCAATCTTTGGGCCAGTAGCGGTTTTGGCGACGGCCTAGGTAAGTAAAACATGGCCAATAAATACTGCTAGATCATTGGCTAGTTAGCTGCTGGTGGGTAGAGTTGGGGTTCGTG
>CALJAE010000105.1 GCA_938028175.1 uncultured Acidimicrobiales bacterium | reverse complement strand
GGTTTGTCTCGTATGGAGCGTGTTGTTCGAGAAAGAATGACAACCCAAGACGTCGAGGCTATTACTCCACAGACACTTATTAATATCCGTCCAGTTGTGGCTTCGATTAAGGAGTTCTTCGGAACATCTCAGTTGAGCCAGTTTATGGACCAGGTCAACCCACTATCTGGTTTGACTCACCGTCGACGTCTTTCAGCCCTCGGGCCAGGTGGTCTATCGAGAGAAAGAGCTGGTTTCGAGGTTCGAGACGTTCACTTCAGCCATTACGGAAGAATGTGTCCAATCGAAACGCCAGAGGGACCAAACATCGGTCTAATCGGCTACCTGTCTTCTTACGCTCGAGTGAACGACTTCGGATTCTTAGAGACTCCATACCGCGAAGTCGTAAAGGGCAAGGTAAGCGACAAGATTGTTTACCTAACAGCTGACGAAGAAGAGGAGTACGTCGTAGCGCAGGCAAATGCGAAGTTGAAAGACAACGGAGCCTTTGCCGAAGACAAGGTACTTTCAAGACGTTCGCCACAGGCTGCGTCGCTTCGAGACTTGAAACTCCAGTTGGAAAGAGACGTCTTCTTCGGTGCTACAACCGAGATTTCGCAGGTTCCTGCTGACGAAGTTCAGATGATGGACGTATCGCCTAAGCAGATCGTATCTATCGGTACTGGTTTGATTCCATTCCTTGAGCACGATGACGCTAACCGTGCACTTATGGGTGCGAACATGCAACGTCAGGCTGTACCACTGCTAACTGCAGAGGCACCATATATTGGTACTGGCATTGAGCGTCGAGCAGCTATGGACGCCGCCGACACAATTACTGCTGAAGAGCCAGGCCGAGTAATCTCAGCTGACTCACAGCAGATGGTAGTTGAATACAAGAAGTCAGGTAAGAAGATCTATAACCTGATGAAGTTCAACCGTTCTAACCAGGACACATGTATTAACCAGAAGCCACGCATCTTTGCTGGTGAGTCTTTCAAGACTGGTGACGTTCTAGTCGATGGCCCATCTACCGACAACGGCGAGTTGGCTCTTGGTAAGAACCTAGTAATAGCGTTTATGCCTTGGGAAGGTTACAACTTTGAGGATGCGATCATCCTTTCTGAGCGCCTTGTCAAAGATGACGTTCTAACCTCTATCCATATTAAAGAGCACGAGATTGATGCTCGTGACACCAAGCTTGGTGCTGAGGAAATCACTCGTGATATCCCGAACCTTTCAGACGATGTTCTAGCTGATCTAGACGAACGAGGAATCGTTCGAATCGGTGCCCAGGTTTCTCCTGGTGACCTTCTAGTCGGTAAAGTTACTCCAAAGGGTGAAACAGAACTCACACCAGAAGAGCGACTACTACGTGCGATCTTCGGTGAGAAGGCTCGTGAAGTTCGAGACACCTCGATGAAGGTTCCACACGGTGAAACCGGAAAAGTCATCGACGTTAAAGTGTTCGACCGTGAAGATGATCACGAACTGCCACCTGGTGTTAATCAGCTAGTACGTGTCTATGTAGCGCAGAAGCGTAAGATCGGCGTTGGCGACAAGCTTGCTGGTCGTCACGGAAACAAGGGTGTTATCTCTAGAGTTCTTCCAGTTGAGGACATGCCATACATGGAAGACGGAACTCCAGTAGACGTTCTCTTGAACCCATTGGGTGTACCGTCTCGAATGAACGTCGGTCAGGTACTCGAATCACATCTTGGCTATGCAGCTAGATGGGGTTGGGAATTCGAAGGTGAACAAGTCGGTGAGTTGCCAGTAACCGGAACCGAGAACAAGACTCGTCCATTTACAACTCCTTCAACACTTGTTGCTACACCAGTATTCGACGGTGCTAAGTGGGACGAAGAAGAACTGTCAGGTGACAAGCCAACAATTCAGAACATCTTCCGTAACATGAACTCTGACTCTGCTGACACAGAAAAGACAGAGCGCCTAGTCGGTGAAGATGGTAAAGCTCAGCTTTATGACGGTCGTACAGGTCGGCCTTACGACAACAAGATCATGGTTGGAATCATGTATATCTTGAAGCTATCTCACTTGGTAGATGACAAGATTCACGCACGTTCAACTGGTCCATACTCAATGATTACTCAGCAGCCACTTGGTGGTAAAGCGCAGTTCGGTGGTCAGAGATTTGGTGAGATGGAAGTATGGGCACTTGAGGCTTATGGTGCGGCTTACTGCTTGCAGGAGCTCCTAACCATCAAGTCAGACGACGTACTTGGTCGTGTAAAGGTATACGAGGCGATCGTTAAGGGTGAGAACATCCCTGAAGCCGGTATCCCAGAGTCATTCAAGGTACTCATCAAAGAGATGCAGGCACTGTGTCTCAACGTTGAAGTGCTTTCCGAGGATGGCGAAGAAATTGAAATGCGTGAGATCGACGATGAGTTGTTCCGAACAGCTGAAGAGCTAGGAATTGACTTGTCTCGACCAGAACGTGGATCAGACGAAGAAGATGCTGCCAGAGCAGCAGGCCGAGTATAGAACTAAGTTAAGGAACAAGATTTAAGTGTTAGATGTAAACGAATTCGAACAACTAAGAATCGGCTTGGCTTCTGCTGATGCGATCCGAACATGGTCCAATGGTGAGGTTAAGAAGCCAGAGACCATTAACTACAGAACCCTCAAGCCTGAGAAGGACGGTCTCTTCTGCGAGAAGATCTTCGGTCCTACCAAGGACTGGGAGTGTGCTTGTGGAAAGTACAAGAGAGTACGTTTTAAAGGCATCATCTGTGAGCGTTGCGGTGTTGAAGTAACACGTAGCAAGGTTCGCCGTGAGCGTATGGGACATATCGAGCTAGCTGCTCCATGTGTTCACATTTGGTACCTGCGTGGTACTCGTTCTTGGCTTGCTTACCTACTTATGGGTACAGAACCTCGTGAAGAGCTAAAAGCTAAGCAGCTTGAGAAAGTTATTTACTTTGCTGCGAGTTTGGTAACCCACGTTGACGAAGAAAAGCGTCACGAAGATATGCCAAACATCGAAGCTGAAGTTGTTGCAGAGCGCGAAGCTATCAACAAAGAGATGGAACAGGAGCTTGCCCGTGAGCACGAAGGTCTCGAAAAAGAGATCGCTCAAATGGAGAAAGACAAAGCTACTAAAAAAGAAATCACAGCACGTCAGAAAGCATTCGAGAAAGAATTAGCTGAAGTTCGTCAGGAGTTCGACGACGAACTAGACATGCTGGACCGTGCATTTGATGAGTTCCAGGCAATGTTCCCACGCAAGATCATCGAAGATGAAATCTTGTGGAGAGAAATGGCTGATCGTTGGGGTGACTACTTCGACGGTGGCATGGGTGCAGATGCTATTGCTCAGCTAATCGAGCGCATCGACTTTGATACCGAAGAAGTAAAGCTACGTGAGATGGTTGATCGTAACACCGAAGTTGGTGCAGGTCTTTCAGATCAGCGTTACCAGAAAGCTATTAAGCGTCTGGGAATTGTTGCTGCGTTTAACCGACGTGACGAGAACGGTGTGCAGGAAAACGATCCTCGCTCAATGATTCTCGATGTTGTTCCGGTAATTCCACCAGAACTTCGTCCAATGGTTCAGCTAGATGGTGGCCGTTTCGCTACATCTGACTTGAACGATCTTTACCGTCGTGTAATCAACCGTAACAACCGTCTAAAGCGACTTCTAGATCTTGGTGCTCCTGAGATTATCGTTAACAACGAGAAGCGCATGCTTCAAGAAGCTGTAGACGCATTGTTCGATAACGGTCGACGTGGTCGTCCGGTAACTGGTCCAGGTAACAGACCTCTAAAGTCACTATCTGACATGTTGAAGGGTAAGCAGGGGCGTTTCCGTCAGAACTTGCTTGGTAAGCGTGTTGACTACTCTGGTCGTTCAGTAATCGTTGTTGGACCGAACCTTAAGTTCCACCAGTGCGGTCTTCCAAAGTTGATGGCTCTCGAGCTATTCAAGCCTTTCGTAATGAAGAAGCTTGTCGACCTTGAACTTGCAGCAAACATTAAGTCTGCAAAACGCATGGTTGAGCGTAAGAGGCCACAGGTTTGGGAAGTACTAGAAGACGTAATCGAAGAGCATCCAGTTCTTCTAAACCGTGCTCCTACACTTCACCGCCTTGGTATTCAGGCGTTCGAGCCAGTACTGGTAGAAGGTAAAGCTATTCAGATTCACCCACTTGTATGTGCTGCTTTTAACGCTGACTTCGACGGTGACCAGATGGCTGTTCACTTGCCTCTGTCTTCAGAAGCTCAGGCAGAAGCACGAGTGCTAATGCTTTCAGCTAACAACGTTCTATCTCCTGCACACGGTCGTCCACTAGTGACACCAACACAGGACATGGTTATTGGTTGTTTCTATCTTTCTGAAATGACCGGTGAAGTTACATCGGCAGACAACTTGCGTTCATTCCGTAACGTTTATCAGGTCGAGAGAGCTTACGAAGCTGGCGAAATTTCGCTACATGACCCAATCACCTACCGAACACCAGACTTGTTGGAGACACCGTCTAACGGTGAAGCTGCAAAGTACACACCAACAACTGCTGGTCGAGTAATCCTCAATGAAGCACTTCCTGACAGGTTCCCATTTGTGAACATGGTTATCAAGAAGCGTGACATTGGTGTAATCGTCGAGCAGCTTGCTACTGGTTATCCAAAAGCGGTAGTTGGTGAAGCGCTAGACGCGATCAAGGATAAGGCTTTCGGTTATGCCGCTAGGTCTGGTCTAACGGTAAGTGTCGACGACGTACAGACTCCAGTTGAGAAGAAAGAAATTCTTGACCGTCACGAGATTGAGGCTGAGAAGATTCAGGCTCAGTTCCGTAAAGGTATTATCACCGACGGTGAGCGTCGCCAGAAAGAAGTAGAAATCTGGACCGCGGCTACTGACGAAGTTAGAGAAGCAATGGAAGTCAACTTGTCTTCTAAGCAGTTCAATCCAATCGATATGATGGTCGGCTCTGGTGCTCGTGGAAACATGATGCAGGTACGACAGATCGCAGGTATGCGTGGATTGGTAGCTAACCCTCGTGGTGACATGATTCCTCGACCTATTAAGTCGAACTTCCGTGAAGGTCTGACTATGTTGGAGTACTTCATCGCTACACCGGGTGCTAGAAAGGGTCTTGTTGACACCGCTCTTCGTACCGCTGACTCTGGTTACCTAACCCGTCGTCTAGTAGACGTAGCGCAGGAAGTTATCATTAACGACCAGTCTCCATTCGAGTCTGACAAGCCAGTGCGTTCATTGGTTCTAGAAGATGTAAAGCCTGACGGTTATTACGACCAAACAACAGGTAAGGCTTCAGATCCTTCTAATCCAAACGCCAAGATGGTGCGAACTTATCTAGAAACTCGACTTTACAGCCGTGTTCTAGCTGAGGACGTAAAGCTTGATAATGGCAACACCATTACTGCAGGCACCATGGTTCGTGAAGACGAAATGGAAGCCCTAAGAGACGATCCTAAGGTTGACAAAGTCAAGGTTCTTTCACCTCTAACAGACGATTCACCAGTTGGTATTACCGGAGACAGCTACGGCATGTCGCTGGCAACCGGTGGTGACATCGAAGTTGGTGAAGCAGTTGGTGTAATCGCAGCTCAATCAATCGGTGAGCCTGGTACGCAGCTAACTATGCGTACTTTCCACACTGGTGGTGTTGCTGGTGGTGCCGATATCGCTGGTGGTCTTCCACGTGTAGTTGAGCTCTTCGAAGCTCGTACACCTAAGGGTTCTGCAACACTTGCTCGAGTAGCAGGAAAGATCAGAATCGAAGAGGACGAAGGTAAGGGCAAGGTTGTTACCGTTGTTACAGATGACGGCGACGAAGACTCTTACACAGTTCCTTTGGCTGCACGCCTAGAAGTTACAGATGGCGACGAAGTTGCTGCCGGTGACGCAATTGTTGACGGTCCACGAGATCCTAAAGAACTCCTAGAGATCAAGGGAATCCGTGAGACTCAGCAGTACCTAGTTGAAGAAGTTCAGAAGGTTTACCGAGATCAGGGTGTATCTATTCACGACAAGCACATCGAGTTGATCGTGCGTCAGATGACACGTCGTGTTTCTATCACCGATCCGGGTGACTCGGACTTCTTACCAGGTGAACGCTGTGATCAGTGGGCATTTAGCGATACTAATAAGGCTCTAGTCGCTGACAAGAAGCGACCTGCTGCCGGTAAGCCAGAGCTTATGGGTATCACAAAGGCTTCTTTGGCTACTGACTCTTGGTTGTCTGCTGCGAGTTTCCAGGAAACAACCAGAGTTCTAACCGAGGCAGCTATCGAAGGTAAGTCTGACTCAATGATCGGTCTGAAAGAAAACATCATTATTGGTAAGCTCATCCCAGCTGGTACTGGTTTGACTCGCCATCGTGATTTGAAAACAGACGCACCTGACTATCAGCCAATGTCGTTCTACTCTTCAGAGGGTGCTGAACAAGATCCAGCTCAATGGCTGGCTTCTATCGGTGCTGAACAGGCTGAGTCATTTGCTGGAGCAGCTGACAACACTGGGGGAGAAGCACCTCCAACAGTTGTGCCAGATCAAATCGGTTAATAACTAAATCTAATTTATTGAGAAGGGTCCTAGCGGTTTAGCTAGGGCCCTTCTCTGTTTTGGGCTCAATGTTTGGCGGAGCCAAACTTGGTTAGTGAGTGAAACGAACGGCCGCTTCGTCGTCGCATGTCAGACAACTTCCAGTAACGCTAATCGTGTTAGTCGAGTCTGCCATACAAGAGCTCCGAATCGTGTGCTAACGACTGAACTGGCCACGCATACCCACGATCCGCAATCCAGCGAAAGCTGGAATCTTATTCCTAACAGTTAGAATCAGGCAATGGCGGATATGTTCACACCTGGTAAATTTCCAACTTTTGCAATGGAGCCTCCGAGCAAAAACAACAACTGGCACCAACCTTTTATTGATTTGGTGGTCGCAAGTTATAGCGAAGCGTTTGGTCGTGATTTGCACTCAGACTTTGGTATTGCAGACTCTGCTGATGCTCGCTCTGTGTATGCGAGTATGACTCACGTTCTTTTAGCCCACGTTGCGGTGGACAAACCATCGACTATTCATGAGCTCAACTCGCCAGATGCCCACAAAGTGTATGTGTATGCAAACGAAGCAGCATTAGCAGCGCTCGAGGGTTTCTGGTTCTTCGAGGCGAGGCTTCCATTTCGGTATGATTCACTGATTGGGTTAGATTCTGGCCACACAACCTGCGAAATAGATCGACAAGAACGCTCTGAGTTGTTTAACGAGATCGCTGACGGTGGCGGTACCATTTTTTCTGGATATCGACGAACCTTGCGTGGGTCTGTATTTTCGGTTAATGATGGTCGGGTATGGCAAGTTAACGATGAACGAGGTTCAATGGTAGGGCAAGCGGCAAGTTTTCCTGTTTCTCTCTAATCTTCTGAACCCAGGGCTTTGAGTAGCGAGTTAACCATTACCTAAACAGCCATGGTTTAGATTGAGTAGATGGGTGCTAAAAGGCAGATAGGGTAGAGGTCCATGACAGATCCCATGTCGGTCCCATCAGGGCCAGCTTCTGCACCATCAGGCCCATTTCCTGATCAAAGACCAGAATCCGAAGACAATTTGAAGCTTTCTGGTAGTGCAATTGCTAGAAGTGTTCTCGACTTTGTCGTTGGGTTTCCGGGTGGGTTCCTGCTAACGCTTATTTTTTCAATTCCGATCTTCGTCGTGTGGGTACTCGTTGTCCCTGACTTTACTTTTGAAGATTTGGCTGAGGAAACCCCAATCGGAATTGTTGCTGTCGGTCTAATCGTGCAACAGGCAACACAGCTCGGTGTTGCACTGTTTATCCAAGCTCGTGGCTTTGGAATAGTTAAAGAGCTAAGAGACTGGAAGATCCGGTTCAAGGCTATTGATGTGTTGTGGGGAATTCTGGCGCTATTTGCAATGTTCCCGACTCTGGCGGCCGTAACATTTGTCGTAAGTTTCTTACTAGGTGTCGAAGATAGTCAATCAAACACGGCTTTGATTTCTGATAACGCAGACAGCCCATGGATAGCGGTAATCATCTTCGGG
>CALJAE010000104.1 GCA_938028175.1 uncultured Acidimicrobiales bacterium | reverse complement strand
CTAACGAGAATGGATGGACTATCAAGCTCGGCGACCAAGCAGCCACCTTAACCTGCCCCGATCTGCCAACCCCAGCCAACCAAGTAACATTCACCCGACCGGCCAACACTGAAGCTATTCGAGATTTAGTCGTCCAAGAGCTACAAGCAGACACCGACGCAATAGAGGACACCTCGCTAACTACCGTTGAAGAATCACCACCTCCGTCTTTGCAAGACCCTACTGACCTACAGTTACCAAGGCAAGACCCAGTTATTGACCTTCGCCCCCCCACAAACCAAACCAACCAGTCCCAAGACCCGCAAAGCGTACCCTGTGTTGATCCAGTAACGCCCGAAGAGCTCGGTATAGAATTCCTCGTACGATGTCTAGGCAGAGTTAAGATAGGCGACTTCGAACCAGACGCCGACACCAAACCCTGGACCTACATTAAATCTCCTGAACTAGTAGTCCTACTTGCCCTAAATCCCAAAGGCCTGCACAAAGACACCGCAGTCAAACACCTATGGCCCCAAGACCCGCATAACCTTGGCAACTATCGCCGCCTATCACGGGCGTTGTCAGAAGCCCGCATCAAAATACTCGGACGCAAAACCGATGGCAGCTACCGTGTCCCGAACATTAGGGGTAAATCAATCGTTACGTTCGATGACACCGTGGGAACCGACATACAGATATTCGAAGAAACCATCAACCGAGCAAACGCCGCAACCGACCGAGACACAGAAATAGGACACTTACGAAACGCTCTTGCCCTCGTCACCGGCGCTCCATTTACATTGCCGAACACAATTTCTGGCTACGGATGGGACATCAACCACCGTGAAAACCTAACAATCCAAATAGAAGACACAGCTACGAGACTGTACGAGTTAACTAAAACAGCTTCGCCGGCTATCGCTCTAGAAGCAGCTAAGGCAGGCCTTAGGACCGGAACCCAAAACTATCATCTAAAACAGTGCTGGCTAGAAGCAGCCAACGCCCTAGAGGACTCCGACGAAGTAGCATTGGCAACAATAGCAATCAACCAAGACGACTTCGCAGCAGAACCGCAAGAGATCGAAACCCAAACTCCTCAATACCTAAAAGCATCAATGGATCTAATCGAAACTAAGGGCAAAAAATGAAGTACATTACCGCAATCACTATCGCAGCCATATTGACAGGCTGTGGTAGCGACAGTGCAACCCCAATAACTGACGAACCCGCTAACAACACAACTGAGCAAAGCACATCGTCGACAACTTCTTCGACAACAACACTCGACGTTAATTCTTTGGATCCGCAAGCTAGGTATATCCAATTCGCAGACACCTTTGACGATCTCTGGGGACAGACCAACCCGGATCCAAACGACTCAACCCTCGCAAATCTAGTGACCGAATCGTATGGCGAAACGGTTGCCCAAAGCATCAGAGACAGCATCGAGAACGACTATGTATATGAGATCCCCGATCGCTCCGCTGCTGAAGATACCAAATTTGGGCAAGTCGAAATAGACGGATTCGTCATAGAAGACGCCCAAGGCGAACCCGACTACAACGAAGGCCAAACAGCAAGTTTCAAAATATGCCGAACCGACAAAACGATAAAGAAATCCACCAGTGGCGAAACCATAGACGACACGGTAATCACATACGAAACACAGATTGAAATGCAGTTTGACGGTGGCGAATGGAAAGTCAATGGAAGACAGACGATAAACAAACTGCAAGGCGAACAAACGTGCAATCCAACAAACTAGCAACCACATTAACTCTGGCGACAGCAGCTATTTTTTACCTCGCAAGCCCTGCGAATGCAGGCGGCTTAGAAGGCGAAGCCACGATCACAATAAAACCAAGCGCGGTAGCCCTATCAGCAGGCGACTACATCCCCAGCGGAACCAACCCAAGCTCAGTACCCGACCCCAACTGTGAATGGCAACTAGCCCTAGAGGATGACTTCGAAAGGGCCGTTTTCACAACAGGCCGACAAGGCCCAAACACCTTCGAGCTATATGACACAGACGCATCAATGAACCAAGGCGACAAAATCCAACTCGGCGACCACACAAGCGAGTTCTTTATACTCAACTCGAATCGAGCGTTCTCGGAAACCGGCCGATGGTGGTACAAACTCTGCAACAAACCCGACACCGACATATTCGACTTCGGTATCAATGTGCCAGAAGGCGAAGCCGTAACAATCCCCGAACTTTTCATCAAAGCAATAAGTGCCATAGAACCTGGAGAACCCCCAGTCCGCACCGACCCACAAGGAGCCACCAAACTTGTTCAAGCGCCAGTCATATTCTCGATAGACAACGACTACTGGACCACCCGTACAAACACCATTAACGCTGGACGCATATCCGTAACAGCAAACCTCATCCCAACAAGATCCATCTGGAACACAGGCGACCCCCAAACACAACCACTCATCTGCAACGGACCAGGAACACCATTCCAGAGCACAACCAACTACACCCAATACCCATGCCAACACCGATACACACAAGCAACACCACCAGGAGGAACCTATGACCTACAAACACGAGCAGTGTTCAACGTCACAGGGTCAACCAACGCACCAGAAATAATGGGCCCCTACCCAACACTTGAAACCCAAACAAACACCCAAATCGAAGTCGCCGAAATACAAGTCGTTAGCAAACCAACTCGAAAATAGGCTGAACAATGCTGGTTTCATCAGACACTTGCTTCTATAAGATATAGACAAGAGCCACACACAGGGAGCAACACTTATGACCGAACCACAACCACTATGGGCAGATATCAAACAAGCATCACAACTAATGGGAGTAGCAGACCACGTTGTCCGCCGAGCATGCCACCGAGGACAACTCCCCTACAAAAAATTTGGACGCAAAATTATAATCCCACGCACCGCCCTCCAACCAGAAACAGCCAACTACGAAAACTAAAGCTGCAGTGATGTGCTTCCATCGAGTACTTAAAGTGTGCTGGACGCAGTGCTTTGAGCACCCGCTGAGTTAGCCGTCAAGTAGTTTGACTATAAAATCAACCGCATGCTCGTTGTATAGCGAAGGAATCGCTTTTGGAAGTTCTCCCGTCTCAGCGAAAGCATCCTCTTGTTTTAAACTCAAGTTCTTGATTTTCCCGATGAAACAGCCGGCCACCCGCTTTCTTTCGCAGCAGCTCTTCTATTTCGCTTTTATCAATAGTCACTTTACACCTGACTGCACAGGATACCAGCGACTGATCTGATGCAATAGACTTTGGCACCAGCACACCTGTCTTCGGCAATCAGCAATCCCCCCAAGGATTGCTGACTCACACTCGTCGATGCTTCACCTGGGCACTTCAACTGGATGTTTCACCCCCCTGTGTCCCAGATTCGCTTTAACAGAGTGTCAGAAGAGGTTTTAGGACATTACTATTTATCTAGTTCTATACACTTCTATAAATATCGGTGCTCAGCCCGTTCGACACACTGATGGTTCTACCTTAGTTCGAGGCTTGACAGCAACAGACCCACATGATATCTTCACATTCGTGCAGATATTAGACGAGTCGAGTACTGACCAGTGCGTACCGCCCAAAGTTGATCGTGATCGAGCGGCAACGGTCGCCGAATCGCTGATCGACATCAATGTTGCAGGCAATTTAGCGGAGATGTTCCGCTTGTTAGCCGACCCGACTCGGGTGCGGATCTTGTCCGCCTTGTTGGAGGCCGGAGAATTATGTGTGTGTGATATAGCCGAAGTGGTAGACACGACCGAAACCAAGGTGTCGCAAGCCATGCGTTTGCTTCGCCCGGCTGGAGTCGTTCGCAACCGGCGTGACGGTAGGAAAATTTTCTATCGGCTCGACGACAGCCATGTCCGAATGCTGCTTGAACTCTCACACGCTCACGTCACTCACCTCGCCGAGGATGTGTGATGGGCGGCGATCATAACCACAGTGCCGGATTACGGCACAGAGGACGGCTGACCGCAGCTTTTGCAGTTATCTTAGTTTTCTTTGTAGTAGAAGTGGTTGCCGGGCTTATTACGAACTCTCTCGCTTTACTCTCCGACGCTGCGCACATGCTGACCGACGTCATTGGACTTGGAATGGCTTTGGCCGCAATCCAACTCGCTGCCCGGTTTGCCGAGCGCGAAAACCAGGAAAACACAACACACACATTCGGGCTATATCGACTCGAGATTCTGGCCGCTTTCGTCAACGCCTTGCTACTCTTTGGCGTCGCAATATGGGTTCTAATCGAAGCTACACGGCGCCTGTTTGAAGAACCCGAAGTGCTCGGCGTACCAATGCTGATCGTTGCATCACTCGGTCTGGCTGCTAACTTGGTTGCGTTTGGCCTACTGCGTGCAGGATCCAAGGAGTCTCTAAATCTGGAAGGAGCTTATCTCGAAGTGCTGGCCGATACGATCGGATCTATCGGTGTCATCATCGCTGCTGTGATGCTTGAAATATTCGGATGGGCCTGGATCGATCCGGTCATCGGTGCCCTCATTGGAGTGTGGATCCTGCCACGCACCTGGCGTCTTGGGCGCCAGTCCGTTCGGATCCTCCTCCAGGCAGCCCCTGATGGGTTCGACTTGGATGACCTGACCCATGATCTCGGAACCATAGATGGGGTTGTCGACGTTCATGACCTGCACGTCTGGACGCTCACTTCACAGAT
>CALJAE010000103.1 GCA_938028175.1 uncultured Acidimicrobiales bacterium | reverse complement strand
CGTTATCGAAGGTGAAACTGATGGTAACGCTGAGGCTGCCCCAGCAGAAGTAACACAAATCGACTGTGATCGAGGCAGAATTACATTTGACTCAGGGTCAGCAACCATCACTGCCGAAGGTCTACTTGAGGTAGACAAGGTGCTTGCATGCCTACAAGACGATGCAGAAGTTAACGTCAACATCGTTGGTCACACTGACTCAGACGGTGAAGATGCTGCAAACCTTGAGCTAAGCCAGAGTCGTGCAGATGCCGTGCGAACATACCTTGTTGACAACGGAATCGATGAAGCACGTCTTCAAGCTGAAGGCAGAGGAGAGACCGAACTATTGGTTGATCCAGAAGCAACAGACGAAGACAAAGAAGCTAACCGTCGAACAGAATTCGTTCCAATCGAAGGCTAGATAGACCTAATTACTAAGTTAACAAAGCGTCGTCGACCAATGAGGTCGGCGGCGCTTTTGCGTACCTAGTACTAGTTTCAGAAACACTTTTAGCCCAAGGCAACACCAACCAAACATTAAACGCATAGTCCGAAAGGCCCACAACCGTCTCCGCAACCCTCTGAAATAGCTGATCTATAACCAAAAGGCCGCTTTGATCGGCTATGTATAGGGTGGTAATCTATTAGTAGGTCGGTTTGGCGGCCAGGAATGGGTTGGCGAGTGAAGCTAGAGATTCGATGGGCTATTACAGTTTTCTTTGCTGCGGCAATTGTTTTTGCTGTAACCAGCCTTGTGCTTCTTGACTCCGGTAGTGATTCAAATACAATCGCAGCTGACTCTTCTGACTTCAATAATTCTCCAACTGAAATAGCGGCCGCTACAACAACATCAATCCAAGTCAGCACAGAGCAAGACTCAATCAGCACTCAACTACTAGCTAGCCCATCTACCGTGCTACCCGAACCAGAATCAACTACGACATTGGCTGAGACAACGACTACCACAGCTCCTGACAAGTTTGCGACTTTTACACCTAACGAGTTTAGAGATCTGTTTGATCCGTCAACGTTGCCTAACCTTCAACCTATAGATTCACCTCAAGCGATAACTGGCAACTCAGAAGCAGACACCCATATTCGATCCCTTGCAGAGGCTAGAGGTTACAGCCTTAGACCCATCCCTGTTGACAGTCTAGGCAGTGTCAACAATCTCAAGCTTCAGCCAAGAGCCCTTATTGCTTGGCAAGACATGTCAGCAGCTGCCGAAGCACAAGGAGTTGACCTTAGGTTAATATCAGGCCTACGCCTCCCCGAAGCTCAGAAGAACTTGTTCCTCACGCAACTCAATAGAGTCACAACGAACTATTCACAAATTCCTTCGGGACAATATGACTCACAAATACAAGAGATATTGAACACTTCGGCAATCCCCGGCTACTCGAAACACCACACTGGTTATGCGATAGACATTGCCTCTGACAGCAACGACCTAAAAGACTTCATCAACACCAACGGCTACGACTGGATCTCGGCCAACAACTTTGAGAATGCTAAAGAGTATGGTTTCATTCCCAGCTACCCCGAAGGCGCAGACAGCCAAGGACCACTTCCAGAAGCTTGGGAATACGTTTGGGTCGGGCAAGACGCCCTACTTAACTGAAGCTAGCTAACGTCTGTTATTCGTTTCGCAGAAACCTTCGCAAAGCGGGCTTGAGCGAGCGCAACTAGTTCATCGATAAGTGCAGCATATGCAATGCCGTCGTGCTCCCAAAGTTTGGGGTACATAGAAATCGGGGTAAAGCCGGGCATCGTGTTGAACTCATTCAACAATGCCCCACGGCCGTTCTCTTCGTACAAAAAGTCAGCACGCGACAACCCGCTTAGACCAAGTCCTTTATATGCTTGCGCTGCAATCTGCTGCATCTCCGCCATAGCTTCACCTGGAATATCCGCCGGAATAACAGAACTTGATTTACCATCAAAATACTTGTCGTTGTAGTCGTAGAACTCAGCTCCGGGCAGAATCTCACCACCGGTACTTACCTTTGGATCTTCATTTCCTAAAACCGCAAACTCAATCTCTCTGCCAACAATTGCTTCCTCCACAACAGCCACTGGATCATACTTGAACGCAAGCTTTAGAGCCTCAAGCACTTCGTCTTCGGTCTTCGCCTTTGAAATGCCAATTGAACTACCCATGTTTGCTGGCTTTACAAAACATGGCAAGCCAAGCTCAGAAACGCACGCCTGTACTACGTCTTGGGGAGAAGAGTCAAACTCTGTCTCGGTGAACGAAGTCCATTTGGCCTGGGCGATCCCATAGTGGTCGAGGAACAATTTGCAGACTCGTTTGTCCATAGCTACCGCAGAACCCAAGACTCCGGCCCCTACGTAAGCAACACCAGCTATATCAAATAAACCCTGGATTGTGCCGTCTTCTCCGAGTGGGCCATGCAACACTGGGAAAGCCACTGTCTCACCTGAACTTTGGAGAAGGCTTAATAGGTCAACCGCCGGCCCCTCAGCGCTTAACTTTTCGGGCTGTGGTTCAGCAGAGACAAACGCCCCTTGCTTTGTAATACCTACAAGGTGAGTTTCATAGGCCTCCTTGTCTAAGTTTGCATATATATAGGCTGCGGTAATACAACTGATCTCGTGTTCGGGCGACTGCCCACCGAAGATGATTACTAAAGGTGTTTTCTCTGATTTTGGCACCTATCTATCGTACAACAAGGACGCACTGAGATTGAGCCTGGTGGTAAAGTCGAATGCGTGAAATTGAAAGCATCAGAAATAGCAAATGCCGTCTCCGCCAACTTAAATGGCGAAGACATAGAGATAGACGGAGTATCCATAGACTCGAGATCACTTAGCGAGGGTCAACTATTCGTTGCCATAAATGCAGAGAGAGACGGACACGAATTTGTCGATAGCGCTATTGCAAACGGATGTAGTGCTGTGTTGTGTGAGCGACCACTAGAACAAGACGTAGCCCACATTGTGGTTGACAATAGCGAGCTGGCTTTGCAAGAACTCGCAGCACATGCACGTTCTAACTTTGATGGAACACTCGTTGCCATAACTGGCAGTGTTGGGAAAACCTCGACCAAAGACCTAGCAACTGCTACCTGCGACGCACTCAAACCAACTAGCAGCAACATTGGATCATTCAACAACGAAATCGGAGTGCCCCTGACAATCCTCAACCGCCCAGACAATACCGAGGTTCTAATAACCGAGATGGGCGCCCGAGGCATAGGCCACATCAAAACCCTGTGTGACTATGTAAAGCCCGATATCGGAGTAGTCACCCGTGTCGCTGCATCTCATACCGAACTGTTCGGATCAATCGAGGGCGTACAAAAAGGAAAGCAAGAACTAGCTGAAGCAATCAGTGAGAATGGCACTGTCGTTCTGAACGCTGACGATCCAAACGTTCTAAAAATGGCAGAAGCTACAACGGCAAAGGTCATTACTTATGGCTTCAATCAAGGCGACATAACCGCCAGTAATATCAGTGTTAACGACGACCTATCAAGTGAATTCGATGTCAATGTCTTTGGATCCACCCACCGAGTTACGCTTGGAGCCAAAGGCGAACATATGGTATCGAATGCTCTCGCAGCAATTGCCGTTGCCTACGCAGTTGACCCAGGCAAAATTGCGGACGCCATCTCCGCTTTAGCCGAAGCTGCTCCTTCTAAATGGAGAATGGAAACTTCCACAAATACAAATGGAACTCTAATTATCAATGACGCCTACAATGCCAACCCCACCTCAACAAAAGCAGCAATAGACGCACTTAGCAATACCAAGGCGACAACAAAGGTGGCTTTCCTAGGGACCATGGGCGAGCTGGGTGAAGATGAAGAACAAATGCACCGAGAAGTAGTGACCTATGCCAAGGACAAAGGTGTCGAAGTACACGCTGTCGCTAGTCCGATGTATGGGGATGTAAACCACCTTGATTCACAGGACGAGGCTTACGATATCGCCAGCCGCTATGACGGAGACTATTCGGTATTAGTCAAGGGTTCAAGATCGAACGGACTAGAAGCTCTGGCTGAACGGCTAGCGGAGATTTGATCTCCCCATGGACCTAGCAGAATGGTATAACTCACTTAACCAGCCTGGTTGGGCTCCTAGTGTGCAAACTATTGGGCGGGTTTGGACAGCCTTATACCCGATCATCTTAGGCGTCGTAGTCTTCGTTTCAGTACGCTACTTCTCAGGGAAGCTTCCACTCGCTGTAGCCACTGCGTTCTGGGTAAACCTGGCTCTCAATATCGCCTTTACCCCAATCCAAATAACAACAAAAAACAATGCCCTAATCTCGATAGTGATTGTTGCGGTATTAGTTACTATCGCCTGGGCGATGATCGCAGCATGGCCACATTACAAGTGGGTCTCCATTGCGTACATTCCCTACCTTGCCTGGGTCGGTGTGGCAACAGCCCTACAGCTCTCGCTTTGGTGGCTCAACCGCTGATCATCATCTTTGACCAAGCCAAGTCTCATACGCTCACGAACCAACAAGTAGACAAGTAACGCAGTAACGAACAAAGCAATTGTAGGTCTCAGCTGAATTGTGTTACCTGTAATGAACATCGGACTAAGCGTAAACAGTGCGCCAATTGACAGACTGAATATCAGCGTTCTGACTGGCCCCCAGACGAACACCACTGGAACCAGAGGTAACCAGAGCCAATCATGTATGAACGCATGGCCAGACAAAAAGGCAGCCAAAGCTAAACAAGTTGCTAACACTTTTCCTGGGTCAACATCTTTAGCCCAATATGTCACACCCAAAGGAACCAGTAGTGAGATAGCTACCGCAAAGAACCCTAGATCTCTCCATCGAAAGGATGGATGGAGCG
>CALJAE010000102.1 GCA_938028175.1 uncultured Acidimicrobiales bacterium | reverse complement strand
CGTCATCGTGCTCTTGTAACTAACGGCGTCATCCTGACGAAAGTCAGGATCTAATGTCAGTTCTTGATCTGTTGAGCTGCTTCCGGCCCTGGAGTCTGGTCAGACTTGTTCTTAAACAGGAATCTTGCAACGTAGGTTGCTGCAACGCCAATTATTAATGCCCAGTGGATAGATGGAGCAAAGAATAAGGTCAGAACAAATGTGCCTACCATGATGACTCCGTCTATCTTAGACTTTGCAAATTGGTCTTTGAACTGCTGAGGCTTTACAAGCTTGATCGCTGCACCAACTACAACTGCTCCAAGAACTGCTTGAGGTAGCTCGTTGAGGATCGATGCAAATGGAAGGAAAGCTAGAACAACAAGACCGGTAACCATACCGCTCCAACGACTTTGTGCGCCAGCAAGTTTGTTTAAGGCGCTTCTAGAGAACGACCCACCAACCGGTAGTGCTCCACTAACTGCTGCAGCAAAGTTTGCCGCACCCGATGCCATAAATTCTCGGTTTACGCTCCAACGCTGGTTCTCTTCTTCTGCAAATGTCTTGGCAATAGCTGTCGGTTCGGCGAAACCAACAAGTGCAACGACTAGAGCGCCAGTAAACAGACTGCCTAGGAGGCTGAAGTCAAATGCAAAACTTAGGCTAGGGAAGCCTTCGGGTAGCGGGTTGGGGTTACCGATCACAGTCCCGTCATAAAAGCCCATAGAGCTAATAGCTAGGAACAAGACAGCAGCTAGTAGTACCCCGGGGAACAATTTGTGTAGCTTGCGGCCGCCAAACATCAAGATTAAGGTCACTGCCGCCACACCAATAGCTTGGAGATTATAAGAGGCTGGATTAGTAAGTGACCATAGAGCTTTACCAATTGTTGAAAGATCGTCTGGGACTTTCCCATCTACACCGAGAGCCTTAGGTAGCTGCGACGCCAAAATAATAATTGCTGCAGCATTAGTAAAGCCTTGTAAGACTGGCTTGGAGATAAGGTCTGCGATGCTGCCGAGGCGAGTCACGCCAACAACAAAGCGGAGGACGGCAACCATTAGTGCAAGCAGTACTGCTCCCGCAATGTACTGGTCTGTCTCTGGTATTAAACCGCTGCCTGTTAGGACTGCAAACGTCAACAGCGATGTGAGTGCTACTGGACCAGTTTGTAGAAACGGTGATGACGCAAACAGAGCAAAAACTAGAAGTGGTAGGGCAGATGCGAACAAGCCAGCAGATGCTGGAAGGCCGGCTAGCTGAGCGTATGCAAGTGACTGTGGGATAATTACTAGTGCAACAGAAAGGCCGGCGATAACATCGGCGCCGGAAACTCGAGTACAAACAGGGGCATAAGAGGTCTCCGAAGCCGACCGCTCAGCTTCCGAAGCTTGGCCCGCCTTGTCTTTGGTTTTGAGTTTTGCCAGCATTGTTTTCCTAGTTCGACTCTTTATCGGCACCCTGGTAGGCCAAGCTTAGACGAGATCAAGAAACCTCCTCGGTACTGGAATAGCGACCGAGTGGTCCAGAAACGCTAATGTCCGGGACCTATAGGCCGAATGATCTATATTATGACAATGAGTTATTCACTAGTAATTATGGCTGCCGGACTTGGATCACGCTTCGGTGGGGTAAAGCAGCTCGCAAAAGTAGGAAAGGGTGGAGAAGCCTTTCTTGATTTCTCCATCAAGGACGCAATCGCAGCAGGGTTCTCTGACGTAGTAATGATCGTGCGTTCAGAAATCGAAGCAGACGTCAAAGAGCACGTTTCTTCTATGCACCCAGAGTTGGAAGTCAGCTATGTGCGCCAAGATGACCTTGGTCCAGAGCGTGAGAAGCCATGGGGTACGTTGCATGCTGTATTGAGTGCAGAGAAAGCTGTGTCAAAACCGTTTGCTGTTATTAACGCCGACGATTACTACGGTGCGTCGTCGTTTAAGATGGCAGCTGAAGCTTTGTCAGAGATCGAACCAGGTCTTTGCTACAACATTGCATTCGAACTTGGCAACACCTGTCCAGATCACGGTTCTGTTACACGTGGTGTTTGTGAAGTGGTAGATGGCAAGCTAACTCGTATCGTCGAAACTGAAGACGTTCACCGTGGAGACAACGGTGAGCTAATAGCAGGTAATACCGAGATTTCTAATTCGACACCAGCGTCTATGAACATGTGGTGTTTCGATCAGTCGATCTTTACCGGGTTCAACGCCCGTTGGGAAGCTTTCATCGCAGAAAACGCTGACCAGCCAAAATCAGAAGCATTGTTGCCATCTGCAGTTGACGAGCTAATGAACCTTGAAGGTTTGGTATGTAAGGTAAGTGCTTCACCAGAGCAGTGGATTGGTATTACCAACCCAGAAGACTTTGAGCTAGCTAAGGAAGCTCTAGCAGGCCGCTAGGGTTTCTGAACCCACCCCAGAGCGTCATCCCAAACTTGAGTTGAGATCTAGGTTTTGAGCTGAACTATCCCTAGCTATTTAATGTGGGTCGATGTTTGGCGTGGCCAAACTCGGTAAGCGAACGTAGTGAGCGACGTCATTCTGAACTCTACCCAACGTCATTCTGAACTCTACCCAACGTCATTCTGAACTCTACCCAACGTCATTCTGAACTTGATTCAGAATCTAGGTCTTCGTCTGGTTTGTGGTTTTGGTTGTTTCTTTATCTTGTTGGTGCTGCTATTTGTTGGGCTAGCGTATTTTTGTGGATGGTTGCTGCTTCTATTTCTGTGGGGCTTAGGCCTGGCGTGTTTTTGATTGCTTCGTCTGCTTTGTGGTTTCTTAGGTAGGCGATGATTGCTATTTGTTCAGTTAAAGGTTTTCCTTTTAGTAGCTGTTGTAGTTGTGAGGCTGCCTCGTAGTTGGGTGTTTGGGGTGGGTTTGTGTCGAAGATTGTGTTGAGTTTGTGTTCGAGTTGAGTTAGCGGGTTTTGGGTTGTTAGCGTTTCTGGGGGTATTGTCGCGAGCGTGGCTGCTACTTCCGCCATATTGACGTGAACGATGCTGTTGGTCCAGCCGAGTTTGGTGAGGTTGGTGTCTATGTGGTTGTTGATTTGTTGGCGTGTTTGTTCGGGGGTGTGTTCTGATGCTGCCACTTCCGCCATGTGGGCGTGAACGATGCTGTTGGTCCAGCCGAGTTTGGTGAGGTTGTTGGCTATGTGGTTGTTGATTTTTTGGCGTGTTTCTTTGGGGGTGTGTTCTGATGCTGCAACTTGCGCCATGCGGGCGTGAACGGTGCTGTTGGTCCAGTCGAGTTTGGTGAGGTTGGTGTCTATGTGGTTGTTGATTTGTTGGCGTGTTTCTTTGGGGGTGTGTTCTGACGCTGCAACTTGCGCCATGTTGGCGTGAACGTTGCTGTCGGTCCAGTATTGTTCGGTGAGGTTGGTGTCTATGTGGTTGT
>CALJAE010000101.1 GCA_938028175.1 uncultured Acidimicrobiales bacterium | reverse complement strand
GCGAACCGGAGCTGTCTGGTAGCTCCGGATAGGCATCACCAAACTCGACTGCCAATGCCTGCGAACTTGAATCAGAACTTGGTCTGAACCACCAAACCGACGCCACAACAATAATCAATGCCGCTGCGATGGCAAAATAGTTTCTATACCTACTATATTGACCAATTTCTCTGGAGTTTATATTCACTGTTCCGATAATAGATGTTCCAGTCGACAGGAAGGTCAAGCCCAAACGCCAGATTTCTAAGGATCACACACCGATTAAATTGTTCACCAACTGTTGAGAATGAGTGATAGGAAATTGATGGTCAGCGTCAGGAATTCTGGTAATCGAATGTATTGTCTCTTCGATGATGCTTGCTGTATATTCTTGATCTCCAATCGTATCGTACTCTCCCCATGAGAAAGTCACTGGAGTTGTTGCAGAGTTGAGTTGATTGATTTCTTCGGCCCAGTCAAATTTGAAAATCAAATTTGTTAAAGATTGTTGATAAGCAGCGGCTAACCATCCGGCAAACCTCCGATTCGAACAGTTTAAAGCGCAAATACGTTTTGCCCCATTTCGTGTTGCCTATGAAGACTTTCTCCATTATTCCCATAGATGCGATTGACTAGATCGCTGCTTCTGCTGTGGGATAAACAGGCGAGCCCCAACAAAAAACATGGGACACTAAATCTTGGTAATGGTTGGCGTATCCAACGGCTAAGGCACTACCCATCGAGTGAGCTCCAATTACCAGCCAACTCGTTTGGGGAGCGTGAATATCGAGCAAGTAGTCGAGAGCTTCAAAGTGTGCATCTAGACTGAAATCGCCCCTGTCTTCGTCTAAGGAACGACCGAAACCGAGAAGGTCGGGAACGATAACCCGACAGTTAGAACCAAGATCGTCATAGCCAGCTCCGAAGTAGTCTCCCGTAGCTCCAAGACCATGAAGCAACAAAACGGTCGTAGAACCAGATCCAAATGCCCTAGTCGAAATAGGCCTATCCCGTAACACTCTATATCTGGACAATGACCAAGACCGAACATATGGCGACCAAATATGAGCCACCATCCATGAACCCAAACTAGCAATAGCGAACCCTAAAAAATGTTGAGCCGGGATTTAGCTTTACTCAAAACTAAATAGACTTTCTAAGGCTTTTCATTCTATTCCTCGAGCCAAATCCTATTTGCTTACAGGTTCTTCAAGTGTCTCAGTTTCAAGGGGTGATGACTCTGAAGAATTATCAAAATCGTTAGCCTTTTTGCCAGTCCGTAGCCTAAAAATCAAACCTAAGATTATTATTCCTAGGCCAACCAGCAACCAGTTTTGCAAAGATAACCCTACCCCAGTTATCAAACCCGCTGAAATAAGTAGAGGGATTCCGCAACATATACTCATCCCCGCTGCTAAAAAACCGAACAACTTTTTTTCTGATAATTTGTTTCCCATTTTTGATACTTCCTTTCGTTGTGATCTTTGTTGTTCTATACATTCGGGAGTGAGTTCAGATGCTCAGTCATTGATCAAATCCTTGTCGAACTTGCTCGGAACGCACAAACATAATTACGTCTTCGATGTCTTGATCACTTAAGCCTTGTACCGGTTCCATATCGCCAAACTCCCAGTGGTGCTGTCGAGCTCCATTAGTAATAGCAGATCTGAAAGACTCATCTGGATGGTGGTTTGGTTCATAAACAATTGAAAGATGCGATGGGCCTTTGTTCGTGCCTTTAAGGTCTACGCCATGACACGAGGCACAGCTAGCTTGGTAAATCTCAAATCCGGGGCTACCGTCGTCCGTTGCAGTCGCAGCTGGCTGACTATTTGTGCATGCTGCAACTACCAATGTAAGAGAGGTTAGTGCCGCTAATCTTGGAAGGTGTAATTTTTTCATTGGGTCAGCTTCCTTGTGTCTAAAGGTCGGACACCTCAGCCTACTCCTTCCATCTGACTGGAAAGTCAAGGGGTATTGGAGAGAATTTTCAGATTAATATTGTTTGTGATTCAAGTGCTTTGATTTGTCAAATTTTGCTTCGGATGTGCGCTAGTTTCATGAGCGTGAAGAAATCTATCGGTGTTATTACAGTTATGCTTATCGGATTAGTTGGTACGTATGTTGGAGTGCAGTCTCTGCAATCTGATTGTGGAACTGAGGGTAGGTCGGTTGCCTCTATTTGGAATGAAACTTTGTTGGACGCAATTAGGCGTGACTTTCCAGCGCCTACTGTTCACTCACGTAATCTTTATCATACGTCTGCTGCGATGTGGGACACGTGGGCTGCCTATGATGTGGATGTGACGGGCGTGTTTGTTAACGAAACACAGACTGCAATCAATGTTGAAGAGGCTCGTGAAGAAGCGGTTAGTTTTGCAGCCTACACGATTTTGAAAGAACGCTACGCAAAATCATCTGGTTCAGTAGCCAGCTTGGCGGAGTTTGACGACACGCTTGAATCGCTTTGCTTTAGTCCTGATGGATCTGGGATTGAGGGTAGTCCGGCAGCGTTTGGTGAATCAGTAGCGAACACTATTCTCAGAGAATCTTTGCAAGATGGTTCGCTAGAAGAGTCTGACTATGTTGATGATAGCTATGTCGCTGTCAATGAACCATTGGATGTCGCCGACTCGGGAACAGAAATGGCTGAACCAAATAGGTGGCAGCCGTTGGCCCTTCCAGAACAGACTACGCAGAATGGGATCAAGCTTGATGCTGCAACTCAAGAATACATTGGACCAAATTGGGGCTTTGTGACACCGTTTGCAATAGAGCCAGATAAAGAAAATGGCTTGCCGTATGACCCGGGTGAGCCACCTTTGTTTGGGACAGATACAGAACAGGACTTTGTTAAAGGTGCAAGCGAGACGGCGAAGCTGTCTGCGCTGCTTGATCCGACTTCAGATAAAACTATAGATATTTCCCCAGC
>CALJAE010000100.1 GCA_938028175.1 uncultured Acidimicrobiales bacterium | reverse complement strand
TCAGGTGACAACCCCACACTGATTCTAGGCGTCCCCGAATTCGTGGCTGCCGAAGAAATGGGGAGACACTCAGGGTACTGGTGGGTGTCTGACACAGACCTGTTAATAACAGAGGTCAACGAATCAGAAGTTCCGCTACTCAACCTAAGCAGCCCAGACACACCCACCGAAGCGCCACAACTCTTGCACTATCCATACACAGGCACTCAGAATGCAGAGGTGACACTTTGGCTGGCCTCGCTTGATGGACAGAAAACAGAACTGGCAACAGCGGGAGTCGATTCAAACACAGAGTACTTTGTGGGCGTCCGAGAAACCAATGACACATTTCAAGCAAGGTTTCAAAACAGGGATCAGACCTTGTTTACTGATTTCGAATTGGACACCGACTCCAGGACGCTAACGAAGTCAGCCGAAACAAATGGAGATAAGTGGCTCGATATTGTCCCCCGTGGACATCTTTCGAAAGCCGGTCAGGTTGCAGAAATTATCTCACACGGTGGCTCACGAACACTGCAACTCAATGGCCAGACAGTCGACACTTCTGGTTACCTGCGCAAGATAGTGGGGATCGAACAAAACAAGCTCTACTACACTTGCTCTCCTGAACCAGCAGAGACCCACCTGTTTAGCTTTGACATTGTCTCACAACAAACTGATCAGCTAACTCGCGCTGCAGGCATACATGACGCTGTTGTTAAAGGGGATCAAATTCTAGTTGTCTCTCGAGACATGAGTTCCACCAAAGTAACGCCGACCCTCAATCCAAATACAGAGCAAGCAACAACAATTCAGGATACGTCGTTAGAACCCAGCCTTAACTTCAATGTTGAATTTGTCAGCATTGACAAAGCACAGCTAGCGATCTTCAAACCGAACGGTTTCGACGAAAGTTCTACTACCAAACTTCCAATCCTGTTCGACCCATACGGAGGGCCGCACGCTCAGAGAGTTATCAAAGCAGCACGACCGCATATAGTTTCTCAATGGTTTGCTGACCAAGGCTTTCTCGTTGTGGTGGCCGACGGGCCTGGAACACCCGGCGTCTCTACCGACTTTGAGTTTTCCATTTACCGAGATCTAGTTGATCCAATTCTTGAAGGCCAAATCGCTGCGCTAGATTACGTTAGCGAAACATATCCCTTTGCCGATAGAAACGCCGTCGGGATAAGAGGTTGGTCATTTGGAGGCTACTTAAGTGCTCTAGCTTGCATCCAACACCCAGACTTATTCCACGCCGGTGTTGCAGGTGCACCAGTTACAGACTGGACACTTTACGACACTCACTACACAGAACGATATTTGGGCACTCCAAGTAACTCCCCCGAGGCCTATGAAAACTCGAATTTGGTAGAAAAAGCAGCTCGATTGGAAAGACCTCTCATGCTGATCCATGGGCTTAGTGACGACAACGTCGTACCCGCCAACTCACTAAAGCTGAGCCACGAGTTATTCATAAATGATATTGAACATGAGCTAGTCACAGTCACTGGCTTAACTCACATGCCTAAGCGATCAAACGTGGTTGTCTCACTAATTAAGCGTCAACTCGCCTTCTTAGACAAGCATTTAAAGAGTTAGTCGACATAAGAGTGGCCGATCCACTAATCCCTGGCTAGCTACTTCATAACGACTAGAATTTACTTTGATGAGACGGCATCTACTATTTGCGAGTATTTTATTGGCTTGCGGTATTGCGCTGTCTGCATGTGGTCGTCCAACACCAGCTGCTCTTCAACTCGAACCTGGAGACAATCAAATTCCCGAGACCCTTGCGCAGCTTGACGTAACCGAAGAAACACAGAGCCCTTCCACTACCAATGGCGAAACAGGAAATGTACTCGCTGAACCACAACCTAGAGTTCGGGGAACTTTCAATCAACCAGACATTGGAGTTAAGGTCACTAGCGCAAACACTGTTATTGAAGGCCAACTAGAAGCAAACACTACGACAGCCTCGACAAACACGCCGCAAACTACAACAACGGCAACTAGTCAACAAAATAATCGTGTTGCTCAGACGTACGTTGTCCAACAAGGCGACACTCTGTCAGTTATCGCCAACAACAAGTTTGGCCTACTAGTCTCAGAACTAACAGCCGCCAACAATATCGGTGACCGAGACGAAATCAAGCCCGGGCAGATCTTAAACATCCCGACTAGCTAATCTCAAAGAACAAACAGCCGACATTATTTGTGTGGCGCTTTCATGGTTTAAACGGCTGGAAATAAGAGTTAGACATTGTCGTGTTCGAAAATCAGAGCAACGTTCACTGAGAGTCAAATTTGATGAAATTGTGGAGAATAGCTGGCCCGATCCACCCCTAAAAGAGAAGCCATCTAACAGTTCACGATTAAACAATCAGACATACATAAACCCTGACAGAGAACACTTCGAATAGGACTCTTCGGTCTATTCTTACAGAATGAGCCTAGACCCAACTACAACATCGGCCTGGCAAGAACTAGCAGCCAAAGCAGCCGCCAATGCTGCGAGTGATCTGAGTGAACTGTTCAGCCAGAACCCTGACCGAGCAAAGCAGTTCACTGTTGGAACAGCAGGTTTAACAGTCGACTTCTCCAAACAACTGATCGACAACGAGATACTTGAACTTCTACTCCAGCTTGCAACCGAAACCGAACTCGCCGACAAAGTCGAATCAATGTTCAATGGTGAGGAAATCAACATCACAGAAGGCCGGCCAGTCGGACACGTCTGGCTTCGCTCAAGCGAGCCACGTCCCGAAGTTCAAGAGGTCAACTCACGTATCCGAGCCCTCTCGGACCAGATAGCTAGCGGCCAAAAGAGCGGATTCACCGGCAAACGTTACACATCGGTGGTCAACATCGGAATTGGAGGCTCCGATCTAGGACCTCAAATGGCTTATCTAGCACTCAGACCAATCTCAGATCTACCAACCGGCCACTATGTATCAAATGTTGATCCCGCAGATCTTCTAAGCGTGTTAGAAGAATGTGAGCCATCGGAAACACTCTTCATCGTCTCATCCAAGTCTTTCAAGACACCAGAAACTCTAAAGAACGCAGCATTGGCCAAATCCTGGATCACCGAAACGCTTGGTGCAGAAGCTGTTCCCGACCACTTCATAGCCGTC
>CALJAE010000099.1 GCA_938028175.1 uncultured Acidimicrobiales bacterium | reverse complement strand
TGCAGGCTGGTTCCTGCCAATCAGCGATACAAACACCGCCAACTATCAACAGATAAGCACTCAAGATGACTTTGGCCTCGCCCGCTATGACAAAAACATTATTGTCCCTTTCGGTGAGTTCGTACCCTTTAGAGGACTAGTCGAACAATTCAGCTCTGAAATCCCTTCACGAGATGTCCAACGTGGAACCGAACCCGCAGTCCTAGAAACAAGCTTTGGAACTATCGGAAGTGCTATCAGTTGGGAAGGTTTCTTTGATGAGCGAGCCCGATCGGCAGTCAACAACGGCGCCGAGCTACTAACTAATCCAACAAATGGCAGCTCTTTCTGGCTAACTCAAGTACAGACCCAACAAATAGCGGCGAACCAGTTACATGCAATATCTTATGGACGCTGGAACCTACAAGTTGGACCAACTGGTCTAAGTGCAGTCATCGATAACAAAGGTAATGTGATCGAACGCTCAGACGTGAGTGAAGCCAGACTTATAGAACAAACAGTCGAGCTTCGAGGTGGCAACACGATCGCCGGTGTGTTAGGAGTTTGGCCAGCTCTAATTTATGGACTTTTAGCCGTTCTGTTTAGCATCGGGATGCTTAGAAGTAACGGGACATTCCTCGATGACTCGGATCCTGTATAGACGGTATTGGGCCCCTTACCCCCGCGTAGCGACCCCGTGTGTGGTCATCTACAGAAACAGCTGGGCGGACAGCAGCGTAAGTTCCCCGTCGCTCACCTTTGTCTCTAAACTCAATGAGCTTATAGCACTTATCAATCAGTTTCTTGAGAGGTGCCACGGCGTTGGCGATAGTTCCAAAGAAACCGGCTGGATTGGCTCGAGCTGCAGCGTTGTACTCCCCAATCACAACGTTTATACCGGTGCCGGGCTCCCTGACGATCCCTTCCTTCGGGTTACTGCGATGATGCTCAACATCCATTAGTGCTATGTCTTTGTCTCCGACTCTATAAACAAGATTTTCAAGACGCCGGTGCACCAAAGAAGGCATCTCTCGAACGACACCCAGTAAAGATGTTTCCGTCGCTGCATCGACAGAAACAAAAAACCCGAATTCATCGCCACCTAACTTTGCTGGAACAAACTTTAGGGGCAGTGTCTCGAGATTCGCCTGACACACCTGGGCTATCCACGCATATATTTGATCGGCATTTCTTCGACCAATTGTTTTATTAAGCCCACCCAGATTAGTGATATCTATTTCTATGTAATACGTCTTAGATCTAGGACCTTGTTCGGCAACCTGTGAAATGACTCTAGTTTTATCAGGCCGAATCAACCCACCGGTGATTTCATCTCGAGGATGTACGCCATACTCACTGTAGATAGCTTCTAGCTTCTCTTCATCAACCCCTAGAGCTTCGCACTTTGCAATAAAAGCTGTCTTTCTACCATGATCTATATTTATGTAGTTACGCTCAGAACGTCGACCTATCTCGATTTTCTCAGAACCATCTGACTTGAGCTCGGCCTCTATACTTTCGCCAGTAATAAGCGCTTTCGCTTCGACAACAGCATCGTCAAGATTCCCTTGAGTGATTGCTGTCGTTACGATATCTGCGTCTGTACTATTCAAATCCCTCAAGAGACGAACATTATTCTCGTCGGTCTGTTCATAAACAGTTTGAACCTGAGTAGCCATGCCAAGCTGAGCCGCAACCTCTATCACTCCAACTAAGCGTGTTTGATCCGCCATCGATACCGACTCGCCGTGGCCTATGAACATCTGCATTCCGGTCCCATCAGCGGCTGGGATTATTCTCACAGAAGAAGCACCTGGGAGAGAACTCTGTCGATCTACCAATTCACGCTTGTAGGCCTTAACTACTCCACCTCTTGCTGCGTTAAGCAAGTGGGTTGTGTTATCCGGGCCGTTGTCGCTATTTAGTGCACCAACGTTCGTAAGATCTACTTGCGCTAAAGTCAGACCTCTGCCGTGCACAGATTCAACCGCTTCGGTAACGAAGTCAGTCTTAGCAAAGCCATTCTCATCGGTACTTGTCGGCCCCGTTCTAAACATAACGGTACCGTTGCCTACTACAACAGTGTATGGCTCCCGAAGCTCAAGGTATAGCTCGTCGATGACGGTTTCGGGTACAGGCAAAGATTTGAATAATTCATGGAAGCGCTTCTTCCGATTCGTTTCGGCATCCGTTAGGGTACGACGATCAATGGTTAACTTAGACTGCTGTTCAGATGAATTTTGATCCGCCACGATAGTAATCCCCGCCTAAAGAGTACCTATATATAGTGTATTTGTTTTTTGCGTGGATTGGCATCAACCCCACCCATCTGGCCGCAAATCCACCAAAGTTAGGCCTTTAGACCTACCTGCCTACAGGTTATTCAACTAACTGCCGAAACCTTTACTGCGGGAGGATCGGTGGAGCTAGTTCGAATATCTAAGGGACTTAAGCTAAGTCTTGCTGTGGCTGGTGCTACTGGCTCGCTGTTTTTGGCTTCTCCTGCACACGCTCAAAGTTCTACTCTTTCTGAGTTAGAGCCCAAACTCTCGATTGAATTTACCGAAGACTTTATTGTTGGCGATGCTCACACCCACAATGGTGAAGCTCACACCCACAATGGTGACGGAAGCCACATTCATCCAGATGAAGTTGACGAATCTCTGATCGAAGACATAGAAGAGATTTCTGATTTCAATCTTGCTCTCCATGCTCTGGGAACTAGTGGGCCGACAACTGAAGATGCAGCAAGCCTGACCGAGGTTGAAGCTAACCTATCAGACTCGAATGGTGGGATCTTCGTCACCTTCGAAAATGAGTCTCAGATCCCTGCAGATGTTCGCAACATTGTCCAGGCTGCTGTCGCTGACATTGATAGCAGGCTCGAGACGAATCCAAATGGTCCGGTAGAAATTCTTTTCTCGTGGGAGTCTTTTAACAGCACATCGATCCTCGGATTCGGTGGTCCAGAAACCCTGTACCGCACTAGCCAGCTACCATCTGCGGAACACGCCTACCCAGCTGCGCTAACCAACACACTCCTTGGCCTAGACGCTAACGGTAGCGCTCGCCCAGAGCTAATAATCGGTCTCAACTCTGATCTATATGCCAATAATCGGTGGTATGTCAGTACTAGCAACAACCCAAGTTTCGGACAGATTGATCTCTACTCAGTAGTTCTTCACGAAGCCATCCATGGTCTCGGTTTCTCTGGAGCTCCTCGAATACCAGAAGGCGGAACAGAGCCTGCATACAATGGATTTTCAACAATCTATGATTCTCTTCTAATTTGCAACAATCAGTCAGTTTTGAACCTTGCTAGTCCAAAAAATGCTCTCGAGACAAATAATCTGTTCATCGATTTTGGCAACAATGAAAGCTACAAGATCTACGATCCTCTCAATTGGCAGCAGGGTAGCAGTTACTCTCACTTCGATGAAGCATCATATGGCTTTGGGCAGCCAGGTTCGCTCATGACGCCCGTGATAACTTCTAGCGTGGTAGAGCGAGATATAGATGGCCCGATTCTCGCAGTTCTTGAACAAATCGGGTGGAAAATCAACGTAAGTTGGACTCCACCCGTCGGCACAGTCCAGTCTTCCCCTGGAGCAACTTGTGATAAAAATCCACCCACAACGACAACTACAACGACAACTACAACAACCACCACTACTACCACAGCAACCAACCCACTAGCAATCGATGTTCCAGCCACAGCCTTAGACGGACAAATTGGTCGCCTATACAGAGCATATTTCTTGAGAGCTCCAGATGCCTCTGGATTCAGATTCTGGAAAAACGAAAGAGCATCGGGCACATCGGCAGAAGACATCTCAGAGTACTTCAGCAACTCACCTGAGTTCCAAAAGAGATACGGGGAGCTAAGTAACGCTGAGTTCGTACAGTTGATCTATCGAAACGTTCTCAGACGGTCACCTGATCAATCAGGCTTTAACTTCTGGGTCAACACTCTTAACAGTGGTGTTAGCCGTGGCGAAGTAATGCTCGGGTTCTCTGACAGCATCGAATACATAAGAAGAACCGAGACTGTCGCTCCCAACGGAGCGGACCAGGGAGAAGTTCTTAGACTTTATCGAGCTGCTTTCCTACGAACTCCTGGCGACGGCGCCCTCACATTCTGGACCGATTCGCTACAAACTCAGAAACTAACTAGCATTGCAGACTTCTTCGTTGAGTCACCAGAGTTCAACAATCGATACGGTTCGCTAAACGACCGCCAGTTCGTCACTCTCGTATATCAGAACGTTCTTAGAAGGTCACCAAGGCAATCAGAAGTCGATTTCTGGGCGGGCCAGCTATTCGCTGGATCCACTCGAGGAGAAGTTCTAGTCGGCTTTAGCGAATCACTTGAGTTTAAGCTTCGCACCGGCATTCTGTAAGCGTTTACAGAAGGTTCAGAGGTCCTAACTTTGTGACCTCGCCAATCGGTTTAGAAACTCTGTTGTCCGTGTAGAGATCAGTGTCGACAAACCGTGGCCAAAGATCAAGCAGCGGCTCTAATACAAAGTTGCGTTCAAACATTCTTGGGTGTGGCACTATCAAGTCATCTGATTCAATATTCTGGTCGCCGAGTAAAAGAATATCGACATCTAAAGTGCGCGGACCATTAACAACTTCTCTGACTCGACCAGCTCTCTGTTCTATGTTTCTGCACAATTCCAATAACTCTTCTGCCGAACCAGACCATACAAACTGCACGACAAGATTCTTAAAATCAGACTGCTCTGGGCCGCCAACCGGCTCCGTCTCATATACAGGCGAGACCACAGAATTAGATGGCAACCCATCGACCCCAAAACGAAGCCAACTTATGGAGTCGCCAATATTTGAACCGAGACCTACAAAGGCTCGTTGACTATGCGACTGCAGCTCTAGACTCTGGGTACGAAGGACTCAGGGCAGCAGCGGTCTGAATAATCTCTCGACCAGCAGGATCTAGCTTGCGACCAAATAGAGCTTCTGTCACAGTGATTGCTTCGTGAGTTACCTTAACCATTCCTGACCAGCGGAGATATCCACCAAGGAATCCAAAGAATCGGTCACCCATTTCTTCTGAATGCATCAAGATCTTCTTGTTCTCAGCGAGAAGCTTCTCTAGTTCGGCATAGATAACTGGAAGTGAAACGCCTAGCTCGACATCGTCAGCGAATGGCCAATGCTTCCATGGCATTCCACAGTCGTCGTAAGTTTCGATGTTCTCTCTATCAGGTAGCAGCGAGACAAGATAAGCGAAGTCAGATTCTCTAATCCAAATAACTTCTTCTTCACGGCGCACTAGACGATGGTCTGGACCATAGCCCCCAGGTCGTTCGCAAATGGCAAGTCGGTCTTGAATGAACCACTGGAGGTGTCTTGGTTTGATTCCTTGAGCCCATTTTCCTTTTGCCATTATTTAGAGTTTCCCTTCGCTAAACCACGCAACTTGTGGGTATTTGCTACATCGTGAACTCTAACCAAACTCACACCCTGATTCATAGCAATCCACTCAGAAAATAAAGATCCAACTTGTCTATCTTCGACATCCACTGGCTTTTCAGAACCATCTGCCATAGCCAAAAGGTGCCCAAACATTGACTTTCTGCTAGTTCCGATAGCTACCTCGAAGCCAGTTTCTCCAAAGTCAGAAAGATTCGAGAGAAGTTCTAGATTGTGTTCGAGCGACTTTCCAAATCCAAACCCAGGATCTATCCAAACCCTAGAACACCCAGCCTGAGAGGCTATTTCGGCCTTCTCGACCAGGTATTGCTTCACCTCAGCTGTGACATTGGCATAGTCGGGATTATCTTGCATATTTTCAGGCAAACCCTGCATATGCATAGCTACATAGCCAACTCCCAGCTTCCCAACGTCTGTAGCTAGCTCTGAACTGACATCATTTACAATTTCTGCCCCAGCTTCTACTGCTGCCATGGCCACAGCAGCCTTTTTTGTGTCGATCGACACCACACCTTGCTTCGAAAGCTCTTGGACAACTGGGATGACACGCTCAAGTTCAGTTTCTTCAGAGATCTCAGCGGAGCCTGGCCGGGTCGATTCACCACCGATATCAACTATGTCAGCGCCTTGGGCAAATAGCTGTTGACCTCGTGCAACCGCACTATCTATATCATCGTATTTGCCGCCATCGGAGAACGAATCTGGGGTCACATTCAGAATCCCCATAATTAGAACACTATTGGTAAGTGATTCGAGACCTGACACACCAGTTAGGCTAGTCAGGGTGGAAGAAAAGGCCACAACTGAAGAGCTAACTCGGCAACTGCTAGCTAAGTGCACTTTTGAAGGCCTAGCTGGCCCACAGCGCTGCGGCGTATCTGGCGGAGCAGACTCGATTGCCCTTCTCTGGCTAGCCACGCAGGCAGGATTACAGGTCGAAGCCGTTTATGTGGATCATCAGACACGCTCGACAACTAACCAAGAGGCCACCTTTGTGTCAAACATTGCAAAGCGGTTTGGGGCCAGCTTTTCAACCGTCCAAGTTGAAGTAAATGCGACTTCTGACCTGGAGCAGCAATGGAGAATTGCTAGACATAAGGTTCTGGGCCCACACGCAATGTTGGGCCACACGGCTGACGATCAAGCCGAAACCCTACTGATTAACCTGATGCGTGGTGCTGCAGTACATGGTCTGGCAGGAATCGAACCCGGCCCCAGACACCCAATCTTGGCGTTGAGAAGATTCGAGACTGAGGCTATGTGTGCCGCGTTGGATATTGAGCCATTTGAAGATCCAAGCAATTCAGACTCCCGCTATCAACGAAACAGAGTGAGAGCAGAGCTGTTACCGCTACTTAACGAAATCGCTGACCGAGATTGTGTACCAGGTCTGAATCGCACAGCTAAGCACTGCCAATCCGTTACCGAGTTCTTAACTGAATCGACAATAGATATAGACCCTGTCGACACCAGAACGCTGGCAACACTCCCAAGAGCTTTGGCATCTCAAGTCCTTCGAGAATGGCTAAGAGACGAGCTCAACCACCCTGTTAGTTCAGCCGAGCTCGAGCGAGTCTTAGAAGTAGTAGACCACAAAGTAATTGCATGCGAGATTTCAGGTGGCAGACGGGTTGCTCGAACTGATGGAATGCTACGAGTCGAAAGCTAGTTAGAAACTCTACTGATCCAGTCAAGTGGCTGTTTAATCTCAGCTAACGTTGGTAGATACTCTGGTGATTGCCAAACAGAATCAAACATCTCTCTGCCACCAACTTCTTCGACTTTACGAATAAAGTCTTCACCGTCTGCGTACTGGGCAAGCTTTGCATCCATGCCTGTTGCTTTCTGGAAAAACTTAGTCAACCCAGAGGCGTTGGCCCTACGGTGCGACATAACTCTAGAGAAACGCTGCTGAGATGGAATTAGATCTTTCCCTGCTTTATCCATTACCACGTCAGCGTGACCTTCGAGAAGGCTCATCAAACCCGAGATGCGATCTATCAACACCTTTTGTTCTGGTGTTGCCATTTGCATGAAGATGCCGCCGCCAGCTTTGTCGCCTTCTGTGTCTGAGCGGAGTCGCTTAATTGACTCTAGAAATTCAGAGGTATCAGTGTCCATGATCGCCACTAGGTCTTCAACCAAAGATAAGAAGTATTTGCGGAGCCATGGCACGCCCATGAACTGTGCTCTATGGGTGCATTCATGAATGGCTATCCACAAACGGTATTCAGAGCTAGGAAACCCGAATTGCTGCTCTACTGAAGAAATATTAGGCCCAACGTAGTAAATCCAGTCTTGGTCTTCTGGGCGGTCGTCTGGGTCGATCAAAAGATCGTATTGCCCTAGGACTCTAGAAGAAATAAAACCGAGCAACCCGCCCATTTCAAGGCCCGTTAGCTTTGGCCCGACGCTCTGCGATACGTTCGACGCAACTTCAGAGATACTATTCGTAATATTCTCAACAGGGCCATCAAGCTCTTTGGCCCAATCGCCGAAAAGCTTTCCAAGTTCAGTTTCGCTGAAAGCCGACCTATTCTCTTGCTGCAAAACTCTTTCTGCTTCACGTTCTAGGTCTTTTACATCAAGCTTTTCAAACAAAGGCCTCATTAACCTCTGAAAGCTTGCGATGTTAACTTCGACCCAACGGTCTCGCCCAATCACTTGCGATTTAACTGGACTGTCAGGAATTAGTCCAGTTTCTTCATTGACCAGCTCAGCTGCTTGCCGTGTAGCTGCTTCAAAATCGTCAGCAACTTTAGATGGATTGTAAAACTGAGGAAGGCCTCTTTGGTTTACTTTCTGAGCAACAGTTAGTGCAAACTCCCAATCAATTTTCTGATGCGAAGCACTCTGGGGTGCCGATTCTGTGGCTGTCATTTTCTTGGCCGTCTAGGATGTTTGGGGCGCTGAACCTTAACGTAATAGCCGGCGGCAATCGCCACAAAGATACCGATCGCTCCTACTGCTAGAAATACTGATAACCACCAGTGCCAAACTTGTGCCAACATATGCTCTCAAGTCTAGCAACCTCGGTGATCTACAGCGGCGACTACGACTTTTATTACTAATTTAGCTTTGGTATTCTTGGGTTAAAGCGGGAAGGGACAAATGGATACCAGAAAGATTGTCATGCTCGGTGGTGCATGCCTCTTCATCACCCTCGCAGCAGTCGCTTTATTCTTGAGCACCAGGAATAGCGAAGAAGTAACGACTCTGGCTTCTAACACTCAGACTCCGGCTTCAATCGACTCCAACACCAACACAGTTTCTGGTGCGCCAACTACACTTTCAAGCCAGTCTCAGTCAGTTTCCAATGCTTCGGAAAGCGAATCTCAAAACCAAGAACCAGCAGCTTCAGAAAGCAACCCCGAGGTTGACCTAGTGGAGGGAACTGCTCCCAATAGCAGGACTGTGTCTGTAGATATTGGTGGCGAAACTCGCCGAGTGACCCTATCAAATGCAGGTTGGATCATCCCTGAAGAAGAAGGCGGCATCAAGTTCGGCGCTGACTTAGATAACTTGGTTCCATTTGTTCCCGCCAACGACGGACCCAATGGAGTAACAATCGACGCTTCATTTCTCGCAGAGCATGCGGGGGCGCCGTGGCTATCAGAAGAAAACGGTGTCCCTCTAATATCGAATATCAATGCAGACAACGTCTGCCTCAACATCCTAACCACAGTGATTCTTCGAGATTCTTTCGTCAACTGCCCGACTCGAACACAAAGCGGGGCATGGGGTTACGCTGGGGATACTGACAACGCCCCAGCTGTCCAGGTTCTCGGTGACGCCGCAGCGGGAAGCGTGGTTGAGTACAACACAATCACATGCTCAGGGTTTGATGGAGATATTTGCAGCCGCAGTGTTCGTGCCGGAGCGCGTGATATGACTATTCGGTTCAACGACCTTTCATTCGCTCGTGGAGCAGTACACATGTTCCACGGCACTTCATTTGCCTTTAACTATGCGCATGACTTCTCATTCGGGTTTGATCCGTCACGAGCCAACAGTGCAACTGATCGAATCACTCACAATAATGCAACTAACGATCAGGGTTACTCGAATACCTCGGTCGCAGGCAACTATATTGATGCCACTTATGGAAGAGTTTCTAATCAGCCAACAGTGAATCTCAACCCTCATTTCCGCGGCCTCTACGAAAACGGTGTCGTTGAAGTAGGCGACCCTCTTAATGGCTTTGCCTTCTCGCACTACCTCAACAACGGCAGTGGGCATGACTCAGTTTGGACAAGAAACTACGTTAACAATTCAGGTAGACCATTCTTGTGTAACTCTTCAGCTAGACACGGAGACGCTGTCTGTTCAACGGACATCTCCCTAAATGTATTCGATAACTTACGCAAGGCAGACTTCGCAAACCTCGAATCGTTCGAAGATGCAGACGGACAGGGTGCAATAGCAGGACGTTGTAACTTCCAGTTAGCTGAAGGGGAGCTTTCTAATCTGTTGTTCCCTGGGGAGAGCCAGAGCAATGACTGCCAAAGCGAGCTTGATTTAACAGCGGATGATCTAATGGAGTTCTCTAGCCAATTTGGTCGGACCCCATTTAGCGTAGCCGGCTAGCTAGTTTTAGAGCTGAGCAGTTGAACAGCCTGGCGAGCTATCTCACCTTCTTCATCGGTCGCAATCACCAGTGCCGCCACTTTGCTTTCTGCTGCAGAGATTTCATGCACTGGGTCAAACCCTGCTGCAGCATTGCGTTCCACGTCGAGATGTAAACCCAAGTAGCCGAGTCGGTCGATAACACGCTTTCTGGTTCCTAACGAATTCTCTCCGACTCCGGCTGTAAACACCAAGGCATCGACCCCATTCATGAGCGTTGCATAGCCACCTATGGTCATCTGAATCTTGTTGGTATACACAGCAAGCGCTAACTGAGCATCGCCGTCTCCTTGCGATGCGGCAATTTCAACCGAACGCATATCGCTTTCGCCACACATGCCTAGGAGCCCACTCTTAAAATTCAGAGCGTCTTCTACCTCATCGACACCCATACCGGCGACTCTTTTCATATGACCAAACACCGCTGGGTCAACATCGCCACTGCGGGTACCCATATGTAGCCCTGGCAGTGGAGTTAGTCCCATTGAGGTGTTAATACACGAGCCTCCTAGGACTGCAGAAGCACTGGCTCCGTTCCCGAGATGCAAGACAACGACTTTAGATTCGCTAGCCGTGATTTCTTTGTTCTGCTCCAACCACTCGATCGCTTTGCGGCTCACGTAGTTGTGCGATGTTCCATGAAAGCCATACTTGCGAACGCCATAGTCGGTCTCCCAGCTACGCGGCACAGCATATGTTCTGTTCTCGACAGGGATAGTCGAATGGAATGCTGTATCGAATACTGCAACCTGTGGGAGGTTTCCAAAGGCAGCCTGAGCTGCTCTAATTCCTAGAAGGTTTGCCGGGTTATGCAGCGGAGCTAGTACGGAGAGCTCTTCGATTTTTCTTATCACTTCTTCCGTAATTTCGGTTGGTTCACAGTATCTATCCCCACCGTGCACAACTCGATGCCCAACAGCAAAGAGCGCAAGGCCATTAGCTTGCAGAAATTCTTCGACAGCGTCCGAAACTATCTCGAGTGCTTGTGTATGGTTGGCTACTTCTGATTCTCCGATTTGTTCGATCACACCGCTGTGCAACGACTCCCCTGCGACTGCATCAATCAGCGAGTACTTGACCGAAGATGATCCGCAGTTAACTACTAATACGTTCACAGCTAGGTTTCACCAGAATCTATGTTTGATGCCTGCACCGCTGTGACGGCAATGGTCATGACGATGTCATCTACTGTTGAGCCACGGGACAAATCGTTAACCGGCTTTTTCAAGCCTTGAAGTACCGGGCCTACGGCGACAGCTCCGGCACTGCGCTGAACAGCCTTGTAAGTATTGTTTCCAGTATTGAGATCTGGAAAGATCAAGACGCTGGCGTTACCGGCGACTTTAGAATCAGGAAGTTTCTTGGCGGCAACTGTTGCGTCGACTGCTGCATCATATTGCAATGGCCCTTCGACCAATAGATCTGGTCGACGCTGCTTTACCAATTCTGTCGCTGCTCGCACTTTCTCAACTT
>CALJAE010000098.1 GCA_938028175.1 uncultured Acidimicrobiales bacterium | reverse complement strand
CTGTGAAAAGGCCTTTGTCTTAGACAACGATCTCACGGATCCACGACAGCGCCGGGTGCTTAAATCTCGTGTTGGACTGATGGAACATCAACCAAATCTGTATGCAGATTTGAAAGCGAATGAGAATTTGGAGCTTTGGACTAAGTTGGCCCGCTCTGACTTGCAGCTCTGTTTGGAAGTTGCTGATCGTCTCGGTATCGGATCAAACTCTCTTGGTCAATTAACACGAGATCTTTCTCATGGTCAGCGTCGTAAGTTATCGTTTGCTCTTCTCGCTGCAAAGCGACCGGAACTATGGTTGCTCGATGAACCACTAAGTGGTTTGGACGCGGCATCGCAGCTGGTTGTTTCTGAAGTTATTGGTTCTGCTATCTCTGCTGGAGCAACCGTTATATTCGCCACTCACGACCCAACTGCTTTAGCGGAGCATAAACCACGGGAGATCGAACTGGTTAATGGTTCGGTTGCAGAATCGTCTAAGTTGCCTGCACCAAATATTGGAGGTAACAAAGATGTTTAGCGATGTTCGTGCTGTTGTGCGAAAAGATTTTTTGATAGAGAAGCGAGTGGGCATTCTTAAAGGCAGAGTTCTTCCACTCGGTCTCGCAATTCTGTTGGTCTTCGGTTTTGCTATTCCACCCGACCTTGCCATCTTGGGCTCGGAGCGTCTAGTGCTATCTCAGATTGGGCCCGGCCTTTTTTGGGTGAGTAACTTTTTTGTAATCATTTATCTCCTTGATCGTTCGTTCAGTCTCGAAGCCGAGGATGGTTGCTTGCAGAGATTGGTTACCGATGGGGTAGACGGCGTGGCTTTCTTCTTTGGAAAGCTAGTGGCAGTCTTTCTTGGAGTTAGCGCCGTACAGGCAGTTCTAGCGGTGGCTGCAATCATAATGTTCGACATCCCAGCAGATCGCATCGGATTGCTACTTATCGTCGGCCTGGTCGGCAGCTTGGCACTGGCTGCCACAGGAACCGTGTTTAGTGCCCTGGTTGTTGGTGCAGGTTCGAATCAGGGCTTGATGGCGCTTCTTTTGACTCCTGCTGTGGTTCCGGTGTTGTTGGGGGCGGTTCGTTTGACTGAGATTGCTACGGATATGTCAAATGATCTTTCATCTAGTGGGTGGATTTTGCTGCTTCTGGCATTGACTGCGTTGTACACTGGCGTGGGTATATTCACATTTGATTCGTTACTCGAGGACTAACAAATGACCGCAACAGACAAAAACTTTCTAACCACTTCATCGAAGTCTACGAAGGTGATTGGTTCTGTCGCCCTGGCTGCAGGAGCGCTCACCCTTATCTTTGGGCTGATCGTAGCTCCACCACATATCGAGCAAGGCCAATCTGCTCGACTACTCTTTGTGCACGTGCCTTCGGTAATCGCAACCTACTTGAGTTACTTCATAACTTTGGTCGGTTCTGCAATCTACCTACGCAAGAAGTCATTGTTCTGGGACCGAGTCGCAGGAGCTTCTGCTGAGGTTGGATCTGTATTCTGTGCAGTGCTTCTATTCTCTGGATCTGTTTGGGGTCGTCCAACTTGGGGGACGTTCTGGGTTTGGGATCCACGCTTAACATCGACGGCCGTAATGTTCGTCAGCTACTTGGGTTACCTGGCAATCCGTCGTATGGATATGGAACCAGCTGCACGTCGTCGACGTTCAGCCATAGTTGGTATCTTGGCATTCGTAAACGTAATCATCGTTCACTTCTCAGTTGACTGGTGGAGAGGACTACATCAAAGTCGAACATTCGAACCGTCAGATGTTCAGATCGAAGGTTGGTACCTGCTCTCGTTTTTCTTCGGGACCGTCTTCTTTGTCTCAACTCAAGCTTGGCTACTAATACACAGGTTCAGGCTTTCACATCTCGAGTCCCAAGCAAATGCTGCGAAGCTCGACCAGTTGATAGACCTACGCCAATCTGGTGATCTAGGTAGTGCTCAAACCAGAGAAAAGGTGGTTTAGGAATGTTCGAAGGTTGGGAATTTGTAACCGCCGGTTACGGGTTTACATTTTTGGTGCTGGCAGTATTTGGGTATTTAACTGTCCGTAAAGGGAAACGCATAAGCCGCGAAGTCCCTCCGTCGAAAAGGCGCTTCCTTGACTGAGTTAGACCTCACCCCATCTGAACCACATAAATCCCCACTTAGATCTAAGCGAAATCTGCTCATCGGGCTAGCTTTCGCAGTCGTCGCTGTAGCAATTGGGGCCCAAGCAATTAGTTCTGCCCGAGTATTCTTCCTAAACGTAGACGAAGCTGTAGCCCAACGAGCAGAGTTCGAAGGCGAAGTTATTCGCATGCAAGGTATCGTTCTCACAGAACCAAGCGAAAACTCAACAGACTTTCGATTCGCCCTTGGCTTTAACGGTGAGCAGACGCTGGTCGACCATATTGGGGTTGAACCTACCGAGTTATTCTCATGTGGCCAAAGCGTGGTCGTCGAAGGGGAATGGGTAGGTAACGAGTTTCAGTCCTCCCAAGTCCTCGTTAAACACTCTGAAGAATATTTGGTTGAAAACGCTGAACGAGTTATCAGTGAGCGCCAGATCTGTATCGAACCCAGTGACCTAGATTCTGAGATAACCGAGATCCTCGAACTATGAATCAACTGGTTGGGTTCGGCGCGCTAACGATTGGGTTCACTGCGTCAGTCTGCGGCTTCATCGGCTCAATATATGGAGTAGTCACCAGCCGCAAATCAGTTATGCGACTGATGTATCAATGGAGCTTTCTAGTTGCAGCTGCTGCGGTCGTAGCGTTTGTGGTTATGGAGATAGCGCTCTTCCAGCGAGACTTCACCCTCGACTATGTGCGCACAGTCGGTAGTAGTACGACGCCAGCCCTATTTAACTTTGCGGCATTGTGGTCTTCACTAGAAGGATCGTTGCTTCTATGGATTCTCATGATCGGAATCTTCATGGCGTTGACAGCGCTGAAATATAGATCCAGGCGAACGGATCCAGTATTTGGTTGGGCCATGGCAATTATGTTCTTAGTCTCGGCTTTCTTCTTTGCATTAGTCGTAGGCCCAGCTAACCCGTTTGTTTCTTCTCCAATCCCAGAAGGCTTCGTAGATGGAGCAGGGCCAAACCCACTTCTACAGAACCACATCCTCGTAGCGTTCCATCCTCCATTTCTCTATATCGGCTACGTCGGTTTCACAGTTCCATTCGCATTTGGAATAGC
>CALJAE010000097.1 GCA_938028175.1 uncultured Acidimicrobiales bacterium | reverse complement strand
CCTCCTCCAAGTGATAATGACGGTCAGTCGCTACCTTTTAACAACCCGCAAAACCAGATGCATGTGCCGCCACCGCCCGCACCAATTCCCACTCCGCAAGTTAATTTCGCTGAGCTAGAGGCGGAACGACTAGCACTTAGGAAGAGCATCAAGAATTACAAAATCGCTGGTGCTTGCATACTTGGGGGCAGTCTTCTTGCAGCTGTCATACTGCTTTCATCCCGAGCTGCTGGACTCTTCCCACTTCTCTTTATGTTCTGCGTTGCCTCGGTTATTGGCTTAACCATTCTCGGCTACCAAAAGATCAACAAATTCACGGAGCGCTATCTAAATACGGTGATGCCTTCCATTCTTCAGCAGTATGACAAGAGCATTGTCTACAATTTCAGTGAACGATTTCCAGAAAGTTTATACAAGCGTGCGGGTCTGTTTGGAGCTCATAATCGTTATAAAGCGGAACAAGTAATTACAGGCACCTTACATAAGACCGAGTTTATTATGGGTTGGCTACATAGCGAATATAAATCAAGCGGTAAGAACTCCAACACTACGACCGTCTTTAGGGGCGTCTGCATGGTTGTCGACTTCAACAAGAACTTCCGCTCAAAGGTGCACTTATTGCCTGATGGTTCCGAAAACGCTTTGTGGGGGCTCGGCCGCAAGATGCAAGCAAACTACAGAGCCGGGGCTGCCTTAACTCGAATGGATAACCAAGATTTCGAAGATGCATTCAAGGTCTACGTCTCAGACGAAGTCGAAGCCCGCTACATTTTGACTCAGGATCTGATGGCTCGCATCCTAGATATGCGTTCTCAACTTGGGTATCAAATCCGCGTCGGCTTTGACCAGAACCTTCTTACCATCGCTATTCCAGCAGTCAATTTTCTAAAGGTGAACACAAAAGTGCCTGCTGACAGTGATCCAGCCATTCAAAAACTCCGCTACGAATTAAATAGCTTCATCTCAATAATTGATGACCTCAATTTAAATACCCGCATTTGGACCAAGCAGTAGCAACAGCTCTACACTATTGGGGTGTCTGAAACCTCCTTTGATAGATTCCGTCCTCACCCATGGCATGGCTTATCTGCTGGCGACAACGCCCCTGAGTATGTTGATGCTTACGTAGAGATAACGCCTTACGACGGTGTGAAGTATGAGATCGACAAGTTGACCGGCTACCTACGAGTTGATCGGCCACAGGGGTCGGCGGCGCTACCTCCAACGCTCTATGGCTTTGTACCGCGAACATATTGTGGCGAACGTGTCGCAGCGCTTACACCCGCAGCCACTCAAGGCGACGGCGATCCACTTGATATTTGTGTCTTGTCACAACAGCGCATTGAGCGAGCAGAAATTATCGTGCCCGCTCGTGTGGTTGGAGGCGTTCGCCTACTCGACGAAGGCGAAGCCGACGACAAGATCATCGCAGTACTAGCAAGTGACCCAGTGTTTCACTATGCAAACGATTTGTCGAAGCTACCTGATGCTGTAGTGAATCGTATCGTCCACTATTTCGGAACCTACAAGCTTGACCCTGTCTCAGATGAACCTAACCCAATCGAGGTAGTTGAAACTTATGGTGCAACCGAAGCACACCAAGTAGTTGCAGCTTCCATGGCTGACTACGAAGCTACGTTCCCACAAGGTGATCGACGCCAGGATTAGGCAAGAACCGACCGATCAGGCCTAGATATGGGTTCCTGGGTATAGGCAGTGACGCTTGGCGCCGTACTAAAGTGAACGCTAGAGCAAGCCGACCTTTAGTACAGGAGCCGTATATATGAGCTTAGAAAATCCTTCTCATAGTTTTGGTGCTGCTGAGACTAAAACTAATGCTGCTTGGGATTCGTTCACTCGCATTAAAGCTCCCACATTCGAGCCGTTTGTTCTGGCGCAGCTCGAGAAAGAACGCCTCCAGACTAAGCAATTTGTACGACTGACCTGGGGCCTAGCAATCGTCGCAGGCATTCTTACGCTGGTTGGCACCTGGATAGTTGACAGTAACGGCTATGACCCACGTCTGACTGTATTACCGGGCGGCACACTCACGACCCTTCTCCGTATTGCTGGAGCAAAGAGAAAACTAGAGTTTGCTAAGCGCTACCTAAGTATCCTTCTGCCTTCCACACTTAGTCAATATGACGAAAGCTTGGCTTTCGACTACGACGCCGGCATCGACCAAGAAGCATTTGACGAAGCCGAGCTACGATCGTACAAGACTTATCATTCTGATAGAGCTATCACGGGTCGACTGCAAGAAACCGAATTTAGCATGGCTGCCATTCTCCTGAATCTACCGACACACGGGCTCAACTTTCAAAACCAAAAAGATGCATTTGCAGGAGTTCACTTTGTAGCTGACTTCAACAAACACTTCCGCTCAAAAGTTCAGGTACTTCCGGACAACTCTGAGAATTCGCTTTGGGGCCTTGGCAGGAAAGCTCAAGCCAACAGCCGCAACGATTCTGTTCTCACTCGCATGGACAATCAAGAGTTTGAAGATGCCTTTAAGATCTACGTTACTGACGAGGTCGAAGCACGATACATACTGACCCAAGACCTCATGGCTCGAATACTAGACATGCGTAAACAGCTTCACCCTGAAATCTCTCTTAGCTTCCACGGCAGCAAGCTAAGTATTCTGGTGCCGGCCAAGGACTTTCTCAAAGTGGACATCAATGTTCCAGCTGACCACGACCCTGCTATCCAAGCTTTACTCCAAGAGATAGATAGCTTTATCTCCATTGTCGACAGCTTGAACTTAAACCAGAGAATCTGGACAAAGGAGTAGCCAACCGCTTCGGCTATTCTTCGGCTGTTCCTTCTTCGTTGCCTGAGTCATCGTCGGCCTTGGAATCGGCGTCATCTCCAGGTTCTGCGTCATCTTCAGCAACAGGGCCTTGGGGTTCTGGCTTAGTGTCTGCTGAGTCCTTTAAGAATGATTCGAGTTCAATCACAAGGTCTTGGCCGGCTACAGCAATTTCTTCTTCGGAGTCATACTGTTCGACCAGTTGTTCAACGTAGGCGAGATTGTCTTCGTCCATCTCGACTGCCTGGTTGACGAGCTCTTCCCAATCGACAACATCATTGTTCAAATCGTTTGCGTATGTGTCAAACTTTAAGACCCGTTGCAGAAACTTAAGTAGCGCACGCACACCTTTCGGGCTTGGCGGTGTCGGCAAGTAATGTGGCACTTCAACCCGAACCGAGATCGACCCTACTCCGACGTCGGCTAACGCTGAGTTAACTGCGGCCATGTATCCGGTTGGGCCTTCATACTCTGGTTGGTCAAGATTGTATTTAGTCGCAAGCCCACTGTCAGTTGTGTACGCGAACACTGGAAAGTCTCTGGTGTGTGGGATCATTCCGTTTACTGCACCAAGCGAAACTGCTATCTCACATCCAAGGCTTGCCACGTATTCGGCTATCTGGTTTGCCGTTGTCTCCCATTTATATTGTGGTTCCTCCCCTGCCAACAAAAGCAGATCTCGGTCTGCAAACGTTGAGACCTTAAGATCTATGCCGGGCCAGTCGATAACACGAGAACCAGAAGCATCAACTCTAAGCGTCGGACGAATCCGGCTGAAGTTATACAAAGTCTCGGGATCAAC
>CALJAE010000096.1 GCA_938028175.1 uncultured Acidimicrobiales bacterium | reverse complement strand
ACTTGGCCAAGGCCTCGAACTAGACGACTTAAAGTCTTTCCGCCAACTTGGTTCTAACACCCCAGGACATCCTGAGTCTCATCACACCGAAGCTGTAGAAGTAACTACTGGTCCGCTCGGTCAAGGCTTTGCAAACTCGGTAGGCCTTGCGCTGGCTGAAAGACTGCTAAATGCAAAGCACGGCGCCGATGTGTACGACCACTACACATACGTGATTGTTTCAGACGGCGACCTCTCCGAAGGTATCTCACACGAGGCAGCATCTCTTGCCGGGCATCTTGGTCTTGGAAAGCTAATAGCCATTTACGATGACAACAAGATCACGATCGATGGTTCAACAGAGTTGAGTCTTTCTGATGATGCAGCCGCTCGCTTCAAGTCTTACGGCTGGGATGTAGTCGAAGTCGGAGCAGCCAGTGAAGATCTGGACACGCTAGAAGCAACTATCAGAGCTGCACAAGCAACGCCACAACCGACCATGATTATTATGCAATCAGAGGTAGGTTTCCCATCGCCAAACTTAACTGGGAACCACAAAGCTCACGGTCTGGCGTTCGATGAAGCTGAAGTAACCGCAACCAAGCAGGTTATGGGTCTACCAGACGAGCCGTTCCATGTACCTGACGAAGTTCTCGAAGCGTACAGACAAGCTGGTGCACGATCTTCAGAGGCACGAAAGGCTTGGGAGGCTAACAACTCGAGTGTTGTCGCTGACTTTGAACTGAGTGTGGCAAACCTATCTAAAGAACTTACAGTCGAGTTTGAAGACAAGCCACTGGCTTCCCGCAAAGCTTCCCAAGCTTGCGTGACTGCTATCGCTGAAAAGATCGACACTTTCTTTGGAGGCGCTGCAGACTTAACTGGTAATACTGGTTTGCAGATCGATTCAACACCACAGGCACAAGCAACGCCGGAAGGACGTCAGGTTTACTTTGGTATTCGTGAACACGCTCAAGCAGCCTGCTTAGTTGGCGCTGCAGCTCACGGAGGAGTAATGCCAATATCTGGAACCTTCTTAGTGTTTGCCGACTACATGCGCCCATCGATTCGTCTTGCGGCAATGTCTGGTGCTAAGTGCGTATTCGTATTCACACACGACTCGATCGGCGTTGGTGAAGATGGTCCAACACATCAGCCTGTTGAGCAGGTTATGAGTTTGCGCAGCATCCCGGGCTTGCAGGTTATTCGACCGGGTGATGCTGACGAGACAGTGTCTGCCTGGCGTCAAGCACTCTCCTACGATGGTCCAAGCGTTCTAATTATGAGCCGTCAAGACCTTACACCTGTGGCTGGTACTGCAGCAGATAATGCAACTGGAGGCTATGTCGTTCATGAAGACGCTGATGCGCAAGTAACTCTTATAGCTGCGGGTAGCGAGATTGGCCCAGCGGTTGAGGCTGCCGAGTTATTAAGTAGGGATTCGATCCCCGCACGAGTTGTTTCGATGCCTAACTGGCTGTTGTTTAGTCAACAGTCTCAGGAATATCAGAACGCTACTTTGGGAGATTTGCCAAAGGTGTCAATGGAAGCTGGGGTCACGCTGGGCTGGCACAAGTACGCCGATGTCTGCATTGGAATAGACAGGTTCGGGGAATCAGGACCAGCTGCCGAGGTGTTTAAGCATTTAGGAATAACCGCAGAGGCTATGCAGGCCGCTGCCAAGGAGCTACTGTCTAAATAATGTCTTTATTACACGATCTTTATACAAACGGAAAACAGAGCCCATGGCTAGATAACTTGCGTCGAACCTGGTTTGCTAGCGACGACCTCGAGAAACTACTCGAACGAGGAGTCCGGGGCCTCACGTCTAACCCATCGATCCTCGCAAAATCAATCATCGAGACCGATGCATACGACGCTCAGGCAGCAGAACTTTATGAGCAAGGCCTCTCAACTGAAGAGGTCTACTGGAAGCTAGTTGTCGAAGATATCAACAATGCTGCTAGTCGCCTTAGCGAATTGTATGAATCATCAAATGGAGTCGACGGCTATGTTTCGGTAGAAGTTTCTCCTCGCTTGGCTAATGATACTGAGGGCACGATTGCTGCGGCTCATAGTTTGAAAGCAGAACTTAAGCACCCGAACGTGATGGTAAAGGTTCCAGCTACAGACGAAGGTCTAGTAGCTATCGAGCAACTGACATCCGAAGGTTTCAACATTAATGTGACTCTGATCTTTACAACTAAGAGAGCACTCGAAGTTCTTGGTGCATACCAGCGAGGCTTAGCGAGAGCTCAAGGACCTTTGGACAAGATCCATTCAGTGGCTTCTTACTTTGTCTCTAGAACAGATTCTGCTGCTGACAAACTACTGGCAGAAATTGACGGCGGAGAGCCACTGATCTCTCAACTGGCAATTGCACAGTCAAAGCAGTGCTACCGAGACTACACAGCACAACTTCAGTCAGAAGAATGGGAAACACTCAGAGCCAACGGCGCTAACTCACAGCGTTTGCTTTGGGCCTCAACCAGTGTGAAGAATCCAGACTTGCCAGCAACGCTTTATGCCGATGCTTTAGTCGCTCCCAACACTGTCAACACTTTGCCGTATGCAACACTTGAAGCGTTTGAAGCGGGTGGAACTGTTGCAGATGCAATCACACAAGGTGTCGACGAATCGGATGCTCTTATAGAAGAGGCAAAAGGTCTAGGACTAGATCTCGACGCCATAGGCAAAGAGCTAGAAACCCAAGGAGCGGCTGGTTTCGTGGAAAGCTTTGACGAAGGTCTTAAGGCTCTCGAAGATCAGAAAGCTTGATCAGGTCCATCGCAACGTGAGATGATTAAGTAGTGGATTCAGCGCTAATAGCAATAAGTATTGTGTTGGCACTGGTCTCCCCTGTGGTCTACGGCATCAGTATGATCCGCGGGGATAGTAAACCTGCTCGGATGACCAGATTCGTAATCTGGCTTGCTGCGAC
>CALJAE010000095.1 GCA_938028175.1 uncultured Acidimicrobiales bacterium | reverse complement strand
AAGACTGGTGCCACCCATGTCGACTGTAATGAGATTGTTTATACCAAGTTGACGGCCAAGATTTGCGCTCGCAAGAACGCCGGCTGATGGCCCCGAGTTTATCGTCGTCACCGGCATGTGCAGGACGGTTATTAGCAGGAGGAGTTGCATCGCCAGTGGAAGTAGCGTTTACCTCTAACACATCTAGGTTGGCTCCAACTGCTTGAACGCCAGCCTCAAAATATATTTTAGTTCCCTCAGAATGATCACCATGATTACAAACAAGCGTGTCATTCAACCCATCACCAGTCGTATCAGCCAAAGAAGAATCAGGAGTTAAACCAGGAAAATCCGCCGCTGTTCGACACTCACCAGGTATCGAAGTGAAGTTAGCCTTGTCATCGAGAGTAACCGTTGTAGTGAAATTAGTGTCATCAGCATCATTCAACGAAGCCTCAACACCAACAGTCACAATATCGAAATTCTTGACCACACCATTGTTCGGCGAATCATCTAAACCACCACCAGTAGCAGAATCAGAAGTCAACAGCCCATCCTGAACAATCTCAATAGCAGTCTCGGTAGCCGGATCCTGAGCAGCAGGCAAAGCAGAAGAAACAACCGCATTCAACCCAAGAACCGCCAACAAACCAGCAAACAACACAGCGAACCGGCGGACAAAACCCCCACCAAACAACAAACCACTAAACACGGAAACTCCCATAATTAGAAAAGAGCCAAAGCCCAACTACCCTCGAGGCGAGACGTTAACAGACAATAATTTCGGAAACGTGGCAATACCAGGAAAGATCCTGACTTTCGTCAGGATGACGTCAATTAGGGGTGCAGGATGGCGTTGAGGTTACTTAGTTAGTTTGATTATGAGAGTTCCCGAAAGTGATTTAAGTCTCAATAGCGAGATAACTTTGCTATAGATCTTGGGCAGGAAGTGAAGTCGCTGCGGCAGATATGGCATGAACACTTCTGGTTCATCGTGGAGAGTTACCTCAGCTTTACTGAAGCCCGCTTCCATAGCTGCCTTCTTCACTCCCTTGGGGGTGTTCTGAGTTGCGACTACTGGAAAGTGATAATGGTCAATCTCGTCTGGACGCAGCTTATGAAGCACTTTGTCAGTCAAATCAAACTTAGCCAAAACTTTCGAACCGAGACCAAACGGGTGCAATCCGTTGGGGGTGACACAAAGCAAAGTGCCACCAGGACGAAGCACTTCAGCTACAGAAGATAAGAACTCAGTCGGGTTTGGCAGGTGCTCCCAAACATAAATAGCGGTTGCAAGATCAAAGTTCTGACTCTCACCAGAGATAACAGCTGCCTCATGTTTCTTTGCAAAGTCCTCAGCCGGCATGTGATGACGCTCGTCTATCCATTTATTCTGAATTATGTCTTCGTCTGGATCTACGCCAACATAGTGATCGGCAATTTCTGCAAAAAACGGCGAGTACTCCTCTGCACCATGTCCGGCTCCAACATCAAGAACATGCATTGGCCCTTGATGGGAGTCTTTTAGTTCTTGGCCTAGAGCTTGAAGCTTCTCATACTGTTTCATCAGGCCTCAAGACTACATCCAAGATCTTAATCGTGCAGTTTCGCCAGAAACTCTTCTGCATTTTGTAAGTGCGTATCAAGTTTTTCCGAATCCATCTTCCGAACCTGGGCACACATCATTGACCAACGATGATTCTTAGCGAGCTCGTTGTGGTTCTTATTAATCCAACGCCAATACAAGCCATCCCAAATTGGACCCCAATCTCCTGCCGGATAACCCATCTTCTTTATATATGCAGAACCAGAGAAATAGGGCTTCGTAGTTATTAAGCCACCGTCAGAGTTCTGACTCATGCCATAAACATTTGGCACCATAACCCAGTCATAGGCATCTATAAACAGCTCCATAAACCACGTATAAATTTCCTTCGGCGATATCTCGCATAGAAACATAAAGCCGCCAAGAACCATGAGCCGTTCTATGTGATGACAATAACTATGGCTAACTACGCGACCAATCACATCGTCAACTGGCTCGATACCAGTCGACGCATCATAAAAGCTAGAAGGCATCGGCTTAGTGTGACCCCAGCTGTTAGAGGTTCTCATTTCAACGCCGAGGTCTTCGTAAGTGGCACGCATAAACTCACGCCACCCAATGATTTGTCGAACAAAGCCCTCAACAGAGTTAATCCGCACATCATTGAGCGCAGCGAACTCCAAAGCATGGTCAACAACCTGACGAGGCGTCAATAATCCAATATTTAGCATTGGCGTTAACACACTGTGATAGAGCCAAGGGCTTTCTTTAACTAAGGCATCCTCATATGGGCCAAAGAGATCAAACCGTTCAGTTAAGAAACGTTTCAACCAAAGTTCGGCTTCTTCGTGAGTAACTGGATATTCAAAATTATCTGACGACCCAAGAGCACCGGGGAAAGTTGAAGCAACATAGGTAGCTGCCTCGGCGATATGTGGGCTCTCAGCTGCAAATGTTAACTCTGGAATATTTGGTATTTCTTTCTTGGGGATTTTCTTACGGTTCTCTTCGTCGTAACTCCACTTCCCACCAAATGGTTCTGGGCCGTCCATCAAAATATTTAACCTACGTCGTTGATATTTATAGAAGTCAGCCATAAACCAGCGCTTCTTCCCCGAGCGATATTCTGCGTTCTCGGTCGACGTGTTAATAAACAGCGCAGAATCTTGCCAATCGAGTACACAACTGTTGGTCTGAGCAGACTCTCTAATTCTTTTTGATAGCTCAAAGTCGACGGGATCGATAACAGTGACTTGTTGACCGGCAAGGCTTTCGAACAGCTCGGAGATCAACGTCTCCGAAGTATCCATGTAGGTAACGCTGTAACCGGCGGCTGAAAGACGCTCTTCATAAGCTTTCATCGAGGCACGGTGGAGAATCAACTTTTTGGCATGGAAACTGACTGGGTACTTTGCATCTTTGAAAAACAGTGGCTCTTCAACCAGAAAAACAGTCGAATCTTGCGATATCCAGCTGAAATCGCTAAAAAGCTGATGAGGTAAGACCACTGTATTAGTCACATATTGAACCTTAAAGGGTGAAATAGCCTTGTCAACATTTACAAACAAATGCCGATAAATACACAATGGAGCAGGATCTGCAACTGGTTCCAGCTGGACGCCTAGGGGCGCTACTATCAGCTAACCGTAGACAAGAGGGATTAGATTTAGCAAGCGTCGCAGCCAAATCATCTGGCGACTTCGACCTACGCGACCTTGAGTTGATAGAACGCGGTGAAGTCGAACTAAGTCAACCTCAGATCGAAGCTCTTACCGAACTATACAAAATAGAGTCTGGGCTAATTCTCCCATCAAGATCGCACCTCGTCATCGATCTAAGCAACCAGCAGCTATCGGTTGGCGGCAACAAACAAAAAGTTCAAAGCGAAGATGAGATATTAGAACAGTATCTATCGCTGCTCTACATACTCCGAGATACCAAACCAGGAACTGAGCTGACTCTCCGCCAACCTGATCTAATCACCCTCGAACAAGCTCTAGAACAATCAATTAGAGATATAGAACAAGAACTATTCTCTTTGATGACAAAGTCGATCATCGAAGAGAGGGCCTTCGGCCTAAGTCAGGCAATGATTATTCCTGCCGCTGGCTTACTAGTCGGCATGACTGCTTTTGGGTCGCTAGTTTTTCTAGATGGCCAACCAAGTATTCAGACGCCCGACCTCCAGCCAGTAACGGAACTCTTAAGCAACCCAAGTCCTGCCGCACAAGCGCCAGTAGTAACTCTGCCGCCGGCGACATCAAACTCAGAAACTCCACGTTCTTCAAATCTTGAAGAACTCTCCCCAGTAGAAGTTGGGCGTCTTGCTGAACAAGAAATCGACTATGACTATGCTTCGCTACTTCCTGGCTGGAGCATCGAATACAGGCAAGACCGACCAGGTTTCCGAGGCTTAACGTTTACTCGAGAGAAGAGAATCGAGATCTATGTAGACCCAGGTGAATCTACATCTTCTGTCGCCGGAATCTTGGCTCACGAAATTGGACACGCTATCGATGTTGAATACCTAACAACCGAAGAACGTTCACAATGGAGAGAAGCTCGAGACTTACCAAATGCTTGGTGGCCAGGTAACGGGCTCTCAGACTTTCATGTTGGAGCCGGCGACTTTGCTGAAGCAGTTGCGTTTGTAATTGCTGACTCTCCGTCTGACTCTGAGCACGGAGACTTTACCCCAGAGCAGATCGAACTAGCTAGACAGCTACTACCAAGCCCTTAATGGTCGACGATTACTTTCTTAATCTCGCCCGTCAAATTCCACTCTGATTTTTTGCGGACGATTCCTCTGCGATGGCCAGCCAAATAATTTACTGCACCACCAATAAGCAACGCTTGGGCTGCAAGCCAAATCCATGTCAACGCAATCAAGCCGGCACCCACAACCGCAGCAACCTCATTTCCGCCAGAGATAATGCCAATAAAGTCACTAATCACAAAGACCAACAGGGTCCACAGCAGCGAAGCGACTAGCGCCCCAGGAAGATCGTCTCTCCAACGGTTCTTTTCGGCTGGTCCGAAATAGTAAATAATTGATGCCCAACCCACAAGGGTCAGCCCAATGGTTAGATAACGGCCAAGCGTAGACAGAAGACCCGATTCAATATCTGTCCACAAGATTTGCTCGAGAACAAGTAGTGGTAGTGGGATCAACATGGTTCCTATTCCAAGAAAAATTGCAACGACTCGAGTCGTGTACCAAGGCCTGCCATCCTCTACTTCATAGGCTTCTTCGAGCGCTCTAATTAAGCCTGCAAAACCTCTTGATATAGACCACAGCGCAAACGCCAGCGAGATGGTGAACAAACCTGGATTAGTTTGATCAAACAAGCCATCAATCGCCTCTCTGATATCTCCACTACTGTCAGAGAAGACACCCTCAACAAACTCAATCACATTCTCACGAATCTCAGTTTGAAAACCGAAATCAAGAACGTCGTCTATGGGACCAAGAACCGCCAACATCGCTAAGACAAAGGCAGGCAAAGAGATAAGAACCCAAAATGTTACACCTGCAGCTAGGTCTCCAATTCCGCCGTGATACCAGCGCAAGGCAACATCGACGACAAAACGCCAAGCGGAACGAAGAAATTTCATAGCAGTTACTGAGTATAAACCTAACTGAGTGGCCCGAGCGCGTCTCATGGTACGCTAGTCGCTCTATGGATACCCCATTTACCGATAATACCGCTGGACAAGCGTACTTAATTGATCCCGAGGGCGGCAAAAAAGGTCCAGGTATTTTGGTACTTCACTCTTGGTGGGGCCTAAATAACTGGACAAAAGACTTTTGTGCCCGACTCACAAAACTTGGCTATACGGTTCTTGCGCCCGACATGTTAAACGGTCAAACTACCGATGACCCAGAAGAAGGCGAACGACTTCTTGCAGAACTGAACCCAGACAAACTCTCCGGTCTAGTCCTCAGTTCCGCTCAAACTCTTCGAGCAGCCTCAGCTAACCCTGACCGACCTATCGCTGCGCTCGGATTCTCAATGGGAGCCTCGATGACCTACTGGCTATCAGTCAACCTCCCCCACAACGTCAACTCAGTAATTGCCTTCTATGGAACCCAGGCCATCGACTTTGATGCATCTAACTCTAAGTACCTGGCGCACTTTGGAAGTGAAGATCATATGATCTCCGAAGACGAACGAGTTTCCACAGAATCGTTCATTCGACTAGGTGGATCAGAAACAGAGTTTCATGTCTACGAGGGTGCCGGTCATTGGTTTTTTGAAGAAGGCGAAAACTACGACGAAGCGGCAGCAAAATTAGCTTGGGCACGAACGGTTAACTTTTTAACCGAACAGCTACCAGTAGAACCGTAGAGCCTAAGTATCAGAAACTGAGTCGAGTACTGCCTGTAAGTCAGCAGGCAACAGAGACTCAAAATTACACGGCTCATCGGTGATTGGGTGAGCAAACGCTAGAGATTGCGAGTGCAAGAAGAAGCGGTCGCCAATATCAAATTTCGATCCGTACTTTTGATCACCATAAACAGGATGACCAATTGATCCCATATGAACTCGAATTTGATGTGTGCGACCAGACTCTAGTTTGCAGAGCAGCATGGTAGTTGTTTCGTACTGTTCAAGCCTCTCAAAGTTAGTTACTGAAGGTTTTCCACCTGCTGAGATAACCATCTTTCGATAGTCAGTGGTTGATCTTGCAATTGGTGCATCAACTGCCCCAAACGCATTGTCAACTAACCCCTCGACTAACACTTTGTATGTCCGCTCGATGATCCGG
>CALJAE010000094.1 GCA_938028175.1 uncultured Acidimicrobiales bacterium | reverse complement strand
ATACCCCAGATCAAAGTCATCACCCTCTGGCATCTTCTCGGCGCGATTCTCAAGATAGAGGGCAAGTCTCTTAAATTCAGCACCCTGAACTCTCAGTTGAAGCGCTCTGATACGGGCTGCCCAAATATAATCAACTAGTAGGTCCCACTCGGGTGGCTCATTCAGGACAGAGGTAGCTAATGCCCCGATCTCAAGTAAGCGTCGAACCTCTGTGGCCTTGACAGTTTCAGGCTTGATAAATCCAAAGTTATTAGCCATTAATAATCCTTTGCGATTTGGCTCTAAGAAGTCTGTCGGGACATTCGAGGCGTGCGTGCGGACGGTAGAGCGAAGTCCTTGAAGACCGTTGAATTTGTTACCAACGTATACAGAGACCCCGTACTAGATCCAGAAAAGCTCTCCAAACATTTTCCTGATTTCAGTCGACTTAAGAAAAGAGTATTCGTAGCTGCAGATACTAAGACGTCCAATAATGGATTTCCGCGAACATAAGCATAATCTCTGAACACATCCGCCGTTTCAATCTCTATCCCATCGAAACTAGGTGGTATGCCATCAAGCACTTCGCCGTACTTAGACTCAATGTATTTATTCAGGATTACTTCCTGCCGACCATCTGCATAAATTCGCGCAGACACAAGCCAGTCAAGGTTGGCCGAGTCAGGTGAACCATCGAAATAGGCCCTTATGGAATAGCCGAGCCGACGGTTTCGCAGAATCTCATCCTCAGCCCTAACGCCGAAATTGACATCTGAGATACTATTTACCTGACGCGAGCTAAATGCTCTACCTACAGTCCGTGTTTCCGCCACTCAATCAGTCTAACGGAACTACAAAATCTGCAACTTTTGGTCTAAAAACTGTTGTTTACACTTGGAGCGTTGGACCTTACCAGAGCTTGTTTTTGGCAAAGTACTGGGCTTTACGAGCACTACCGTATTTGCTGGCACCCCGACGGCTTTGAGGGCTTTTTCCTTGACAGCTGACCGAATCTCATCGAACCCCGATTTCTCTTTCGTCTCAGCTACGACCACTACTGACTCCTTGCCGCTACCTTCAACGCTAAAAGCAATGACGTTGCCCGATCGTATCTCTACAATTTCGTCAACGGCTACCTCGATATCTTGTGGATAGATATTGCGTCCACCCACAATAATGACGTCTTTGATTCGGCCACAAATATACAACTCACCATCAACCAAGTAACCAAGGTCTCCAGTTGAGAACCAGTCACCGTCTAGAACCTCATCGGTAGCTGACTGATTCTTGTAGTAACCAGCAAACAAAGAAGTCCCAGAGATTTGAAGCTCACCAACGTGTCTTTCATCAACCACTTTTCGTGTTGACTGGTCAACGATGCGAAAACTTAGCCCTTGTACCGGGTGCCCTAATGCAACCATCTCTCGAGCATTATCGTCCCCAGCAGCAACAGGTTCAGCTAGCTGTTTGGTCTCAATCGCATCGGAACTGACATGATCAATTCGAATACCCTGACCTACTTGGCCGAATGAGCCAGCGATACATGTCTCTGCCATTCCAAACGCAGGAAATACTGCATTTGGATCGAGACCATGGCGCTCGCCGGCTTCAACGAACTTTGAAACTGTTGCGGGCGAAACCGGTTCGGCTCCATTAAGAGCTATCCGCAGCTTGGACAAATCGAGATCTTCTTTGGTGCTCTTGAGGTTGCGAGCCGCCAGAGCATAACTAAAGTTAGGCCCCGCCGTAGTAGTTCCTCCGAACTCTGAAATCCATTGCATCCAACGACCTGGCTTAGACAAAAAGTCTGCCGGAGAACTCTTAACCAAAGAAAGACCATGGGTCATGCTGTAAGTCAGCATACCGATAAGCCCCATATCGTGATGAAGCGGCAGCCACGAGACAAACACATCGCTATTTGGATCAATGCCACCACCGGCTGTGATTGCATCCATGTTTGCGACCAAGTTCTTGTGAGCCAACATTACTCCCTTAGGAGCCGACGTCGAACCTGAAGTGAACTGAAGTATCGCCAGGTCTTCAGGGCCAACTCCAATAACTTCAAATCCATCGGCAGAAGGAGCCTTTGCTAGATCGCCCAAACGAATACTCTGGACCTGGCTACCCTCAACTAACTTCTTAGGCTTGGCAACCCGCGCCACTTCTGCATCGATGATTAGGTGGCTTGCATCTGAATCGGAAAGCCGAGCCTTTGTATCCTCAATAAAGCGTTCACGAGTAGATAGCCGGTAAGGCAGCGGAATAATTACCACAGTTGCACCACACAGCCATACGGCCTGAATTGCAGTTATGAGATCAAGCGAGGTGTTGCCAAGTATTGCAACATGGGAGCCTCGAACCACACCCGATCTCTGCAGCTGGCTGGCCATCGCTTTTGCTTTAGCGTGAAGCTCGGCCCAAGTGAACTCGGTAAAGCCTGCAGAACCAAGCAACGAACCTTTATCAAATACTCTAATTGAGCCAGTTAGTTCACCAGCACCTGAACGCTCAGCCACATCAACAATACAGCCGGTGATCGTCCCAATATCTTGGCTTCTAGTAACAAAATCTTGTTCAGACATCGATGAAGTAGTCTACAGCCGCATCTTGGTAGGCTGTGACCCTTGTGGAAGTAAGAAAACCGCCACTAAAAGGCTCAGTTCAGCCCTCACCAATTTTCTTTGCGGTCCTTGCTCTAACAGTGGGGAGCTTTATTGCCCTATCAATTGAACAAGTCCCGATACGAATCGCAGCTTTTGCGTTTGGTACTGGCATCTGGATACTGTCGCTAATATTTCATGAGTTTGGTCACGCAATCGTTGCGTGGAGGCATGGCGATCTGAGCGTTGCGCCCAAAGGCTACCTAACACTCAACCCTCTAAAATATGCGCACCCCGTCACCTCAATCGCTATACCAGTCGGCATTTTGCTGCTCGGCGGAATCGGCCTGCCGGGTGGTGCCGTCTATATTGATAAAAGCAAGCTAGATGAATTTGATGGAGCCAAAGTTTCTGCCGCCGGGCCACTTTCAAACTTAACAATGGCTGCTGTCCTCCTCATCCCATTCACAATCGGCCTCGTTCCGACCAACCCAACATTCATAGAAACCACTTCGTTAACAATTGCCCCGATACTTGCCTTTGCCGCTGCTATCCAAATAATCGCAGCCTTTCTAAATGCCCTCCCGATTCCGCCATTGGATGGCTTTGGGATAATCGAACCAGCCTTGCCTATTTCAGTCCGAATCGCTGCACGGAGATTTGGGGGTCTAGGGTTTATCCTCTTGTTCTTCTTAGTTTTCTCTAGCGACTTTGGAGCAATTATCTTTGAACCAGTTTTCTGGATCTTCGATCTTTTGAATATTGACAATAGACTTATAGGTGAAGGGTTAAGTTGCTTTCGTTTTTGGAGTGAGGCCGATGCGATTTGTGACTTAGGGCGGGAAGTGAGCGATGGAACGGCGTAAGGAAATTTTTTATCTTGTAGTTGCCATCTCGACTGTGTTGCTACTCGCATTTGCTGGTTTTTTGCTGTTTAGTCAAGGCTCAGATGTGGCCGACGGCAACTCTCAAGATGCAGCCCCTGCCGCAACTCGAGTGAGCCCCGATGGCCTTTCACTAGCGTTGCCTGAGGGATCAATTATCGATCAAATCTACAGCGCCCCTAATCAAACACCGGTCGTTGAGCAAGCCCCAATCGAACTCAGTATTACCGCTGACAACTTCGAAGAGGTCCGCGTACTTGACCACAACCCTTTAACTGATTCGGGCTGGATCGAGTCGGCAGCGACGTTCAACTTCGAGCCGACCAGTATCGGTTACCAAATTATTGTCCTACAAGGACGTCGAGTTAACGAAGACACAACTGAGATTGCACAAACATCAATACCAATCTTTGTAGCCCCAAGTCGTATCAATAATAATGTTGCTCAGGTTGAGCGATTTGGAACTCAGGGCCTCACGGTCGCAATAACCGATGGCACAGTTGTTTGGGACCCAGAAGGCTCAACTGTTGAAGACAGAATCAACTTAGGTGAGGACGACCTAACAGGATGGACCTTGACTATAGATGGCCAATCCTTTCAACCGTCTGCAGTAGAAGTATGGTCCCGGGGCAATGGCTCGGGAGAGGCCGGGGACGCTGTGACTGGGGCTCGATTTGATGTCACCTTAACCTTCGATCAGGCGATTCCAGAAGGAACCTTTGAGCTCACCCCAGCTACTGACAAACTTGAAGCCTTTGGTTTCTCGGTTCAAACAAATACCACAACTCCCCTAATACAAACATCACAGATTGGCTTCGCACCCGAAGACACCAAGATTGCCTACCTTGGCGGCTGGTACAACCCAGAAACTCCAGTCACCCTTGGCACAGCAGTCGATGTAATTGACACTGCGACTAATGAGACAGCCCTCACCGTCGAGATAGAGCAGACCCAAGGGTCAGCGGCTGTGACTCAAATTGATTTTACCGAGCTAAACGAGCCTGGGCGTTATCAAGTCTGCGCTAGCGGCGCAGGGTGCAGCTCACCATTCGATATATCAACAGATGTCTATGCGGAGGTCGCCTCAAAGGTTGCCCAGGCCTTCTACCACCAGCGAAGCGGCATAGCGTTTGGCGACACCACCCCGATAAATCGACCACGCCCTAGACACCCCAATGATGGGACCCAGGTCCGATCAACTGATCTAACACTTCTTGCCGGAGAGACAACACTCAGAGAATCGCTCTTTGACGAAATCGTTGCCCAGTCAGGTGACACCATTGATGCAAGTGGACTTTGGGGCGGACATCATGATGCTGGCGACTGGGATCGACGAATACAACATCTATGGGGCGCACGACTCGCAGCAGACCTAGTTCGCAGCCACCCCGAAACATACAACAACGACTCGCTATCAATACCCGAAAGTGGAAACGGAATTCCAGATCTTTTAGACGAAGGGCTCTGGTCACTTGACTTCTATCGCCGCACACAAGCCGATGATGGTGGCATCTCGGGAGGGATTGAAGCCAGCGAGCATCCACAACCCGGAGCAACATCTTGGACAAGCGATTTACAGCTGTTCTTATTCGAGTCGGACGCTTGGTCTAGCTACATCTACGCAGGTGTCGCTGCCGAATACTCTGTACTATTACAGGACCTCGATACTGAACGCTCAACAGAACTAGCCGAATCAGCCCAACAGGCATTCGATTGGGCCGAAGC
>CALJAE010000093.1 GCA_938028175.1 uncultured Acidimicrobiales bacterium | reverse complement strand
AACATTTTCGGAACCGACGTCGGCATAGACATTGTGCTCCACTGGGGCGCAGGTGCATACATCGTTGGTGAAGAGACGGCACTGATCGAAAGTTTGGAAGGCAACCGTGGCATGCCACGACTGAAGCCACCATTCTTCCCAGCGGTCAAAGGCGTCTACATGAAGCCAACGATCGTTAACAATGTGGAAACACTCGCGAACGTTCCATGGATCATGCAAAACGGAGCCGAGAAGTATAAGAGCTACGGCTCTGAAGCTTCACCAGGCACCAGAATGCTCGCTATTTCAGGCCACGTTAACCGCCCAGGTGTTTACGAGACCGAACAAGGCGTAGTCACCTTCAGAGACCTTTTCTACGGTGACAACTTCTGCCAAGGTATTCGTGACGGTGGCGAAGTAAAGATGTTCATCCCCGGCGGCGGGTCAGCCCCATGGTTCTTCGAAGAACAATTAGATCTAAAGCTAGAAGCCAAGGAAGTCGGCGCTGCTGGCTCAATGCTTGGTTCTGGTGCGATCGTAGTAATGGATCAAACAACCGACGCAGTCAAAGCTTGTTTGCGAGTTGTTAGATTCTTTGCTCGAGAGTCTTGTGGCAAGTGCACGCCGTGTCGTGAAGGAACTACGTGGGAAGAAAAGATCCTGCAGCGAATCCAAAACGGACACGGTCGACCAGAAGACCTCGACTTGCTACTCGATATAGGCTCGCAGATTTCTCCAGGAGACTATCCAACAGCTGCTTGGGAAGCAGAAGGTATCGAGGCAACGCCATTCCCACCAAAGCAGACAACAATTTGTCCACTCGGGCCATCTTCAGTAGCTCCGATAACCTCGGCACTACGTCGTTTCCGCCCAGAGTTTGAAGCTAAGATTTCCGGTAATCCGATCGATTTAGATGCCCCTATCTCAGATGTAGTCGGAGCAGATTAATGACAGCTACCGAACCAACACCAGCAGTAACCGGCGTGCCATTTACTATGAATGGTCAAGAACTCATGGCCGAAGATGGCGAGCTATTAATTGAAGCTTGCGAACGCAACGGTGTTCATATTCCACGATTCTGCTATCACAAACGAATGGGCCCAGTCGGCATGTGCCGCATGTGTCTAGTCGAAGTTGATACTGGCCGAGGCCCTGCACTCCAGCCAAGTTGCATGATTCCTGTAACGCCAGAAATGAAAGTCGAAACAGAATCAGAGGCAACCAAAGAAGCCCAAGACGGTGTACTCGAACTTTTACTCGCTAATCACCCCCTTGATTGTCCAGTTTGTGACAAAGGTGGGGAGTGCCCGCTACAAGACAACGCTTACGCTTACGGGCCTGGCGAATCAAGATTCGTCGAAGAGAAACGCCACTTCGAGAAACCAATTCCAATCAGTGACCTGGTTCACCTAGACCGTGAACGTTGCATACTCTGTGACCGCTGCACACGTTTCGCTTCAGACGTTGCCGGCGACGCACTAATTCATTTCATTGACAGGGGTTCGTCCACACAGGTCAACACATTTCCCGATCACCCATTTGCCTCGTACTTCAGTGGTAACACTGTGCAGATTTGTCCGGTGGGGGCACTAACGGCTTCACCATACAGATTTAAGGCCCGTCCATGGGATTTGGCAGCCAATATGAGCACTGCAACAGTCGATGCAACCGGTTCTAGAGTGCTACTTCAGTCTTCGCAAGACAAACTCATCCGAGTACTAGGAGTCGACGCGGACGCGGTTAACTGGGGTTGGCTAGGCGACAAAGAACGCTTTATTTACGAAGCCAACTACTCAGAAAACCGAGTAACCGAACCACTAATTGATTCTCAACCTGCTCGTTGGAACGACGCATTAACGCAAGCCCGAACACTGTTAGAAAAAAACAATGTCGCTGCAATTGGTGGCAATAGGTTGACGTTCGAAGCGCAGTACGCATGGCGCAAACTATTCGACGCTTACGGAGTCGCAGACGTTGATGCCTCGATGGGCGATGAGGTTCCATTTGGTTTAAGCGTCACTGTTCCAAGAACTACGTTTGACGAAGCGTTAGCTGCTGGCTCGCAAATTCTTTTAATCGGCGAAGACCTTAAAGAAACAATGCCAGCTCTGTTCTTGCGTTTGCGAGACGCAGTAGTTAGAAACCACGTTGATCTATTTGAAGTCACTTACAAAGACACAGCTTTGAGTGGTGAGGCCAAGGCAAGCCTTCGCCCACAACCTGGCCAGCTAGCGGCTTCAATCGAATCGCTGTTGAGTCCGGACCGTCGTAGCGATAGCACTCAAATTGATCCAGATAAGCCACTTACTGTGTTTGTTGGTCGCCCAAATATCGCCGAGTCACCGTCTTACTTAGGTGCAGCGATAAGCAAAGTTAGAGTTGGCCGTCCAGATGCCAAGTTTATTGTTATGTCTCGTCGAGGTAACTCGGCTGGAGCTATCGCAAACGGTCTAGCGCCAAGCTTTACTAGCGCCAATGGTGAGTCTGCAGACTTGGACGTTCAAAGTCGAACAATCGAGGCAATATTAGAGGCCGCTAAAAACGGCGAGATTGAAACACTTGTATTGCTAGGTGCCGACCCTATTGGAGACTTCCCAGACAAAGCTTTGGCAGAAGCTGCTCTCGAAAACGTTGACAACATTATTGCCATCGATTGTTTCCAGAACGCAAGCTCAGACAAGGCATCTGTGTTCTTGCCGGTAACCATGTTCGGTGAGACAGATGGAACCTTCATTAACGCCGAAGGTAGAGCGTCGGTCTTACAAGCAAGAGTTACTGCACCAGGTTTGGCAAGAAGCGACTTTGACATCGCAGCCAGCCTAATTCCAAAGGGTGCTGAGCTGCCGACCACTATTCAAGAAGTGCATGACTTGGTAGATCTGCCGTGGGCTCAAATCGAACTCGACCCAGAAGGTGTTGTGATCGACTCTGTAGGGCTAATGGCTGAATCTCGAAACAATCGTGAACCAGAGGTCAGAATTATCTCAGATCCTGAAGCGCCGCAACTAAACGAATCACAACTTGTTCTTGTCTGTGGCCACAAGCTTTGGGACGCCGGAACACTTGCAGCTAACTCTCACTCACTCGCTGGACTGGCTAGCCCAATGAGGGTACGAGTTAACTCAGCTGACATGAACCGTCTTGGACTAGACGGTGCTGGCACTGTTACTTTAACTAGTAATAGTGCTGAGGTTACTGTTGAAGTTCGACCCGATGATTCTGTTGCGCCTGGAACAGTCTGGGCTCCAATCAATATCGGTGATGTCGATATCAGAGATCTAATTAGCTGCGATGATCCAATAACAGTTGTGCAGGTAAGTAAAGCTTCCGACAGCGTTCCCGCTGTTCCTAAGGGGAGTGAGTAAATGGAAAGAGGTCAACCATTTCTGTCTGACGGAGTCGACTTTGGTGATGTGCTGTTGTCGATTGGTATCGCAGTAGTTGCCTTTGTGATTCTCTTGGTCTCAGTAATGTTGATGGTCTGGTTTGAACGCAAAGTCGTCAGTCGTCTACAGAACCGTATCGGTCCGAACGTGGCAGGCCCATTCGGACTCTTCCAGACACTCGCCGATGGCATCAAGTTGTTCTTTAAAGAAGACATCATTCCAGAACGAGCTGACCCATTTATCTTTAAGCTTGCGCCATATCTCTCACTCGTACCTGCTTTTTTGACTTTCAGCATCGTGCCAATCGCCGGTGACTTCAATGGTGACAATAGAGGTACTGTCACGATATTTGGTCGTGAGACCCTGCTTCAGGTAGCCGACGCCCCAGTTGGGTTACTACTATTTCTAGCAATGAGCTCGGTTGCAGTTTACGGAATCATGCTGGCCGGGTGGGCTTCTGGTTCAAAGTATCCGTTGTTGGGGTCTGTTCGAGCGTCCGCTCAAGCAATTAGTTACGAAGCGGCTCTCGGGTTATCACTGGTATCGGTGATATTGCTTTCCGGGACACTCAGTACCAACGGGATCGTGGTTGCGCAAGCAGGAGAAGGCTTTGCTGGGTTCATCCCCAATTGGCACATTTTGGGAACAGCATTTGTGCCATTCGTTGTCTTTATTATTGCTGGTACAGCGGAGCTAAATCGCCCACCATTTGACTTAGTGGAGGCAGAACAAGAACTTGTTGGTGGTTTCCACACCGAGTACTCATCACTACGTTTCGCCTTGTTCTTCCTAGCTGAATTTATGAACACAGTTACATTATCAGCGATTATCGTGACTCTCTTCTTGGGAGGTCCGGCTGGTCCTGATCTTGGTTTCTTACCTGGTTGGCTATGGGGCTTTGTTTGGTTCTTCTCTAAGCTCCTTATCTTCTTATTTATGTTTGTTTGGTTCCGAGCGACACTGCCTCGTCTGCGCTACGACCAGCTAATGAACCTTGGTTGGAAGGTCTTGATCCCAATTTCTCTACTTTGGACACTGGTTCTCGCAGGTTTGAACCTGACCGATGGCGGCCTCGCATTTACCGACAATCAAGTCATCGATTCAGGGATATTTATTTTGGGAGCACTCGCCGTGTTCCTAATCGGTTGGGCGCTTCTAGGTAAGGCTATGACGCAGGCTCGAGATAACCGGATTGCCGAAGCCGGACTCGACCTTCAATCACATTCTGACAGTCATCCTGACCAAAGTCAGGATCTTGCTTCTGGTTCCAATGGT
>CALJAE010000092.1 GCA_938028175.1 uncultured Acidimicrobiales bacterium | reverse complement strand
TACAGCGTCTTCGGCGATCAACTTCTCAACAACTGTTGCGTTATACGGCGGAACCCAGCCTTCTAACATCTTTGAAGAACAAGTCGTTGCTATACCTTCGGTACACAAGACATCTTTAACACCGACCGGCACACCGGCTAGTGCTCCAACCGTTTCACCAGCAGCAACTTTGCGGTCAACTTCGGCTGCAGCTTCTCTCGCCTTGTCAGCTACAACCAGATTGAAGGCATTGATATCTTTGTCTTCGCTCTCTATTTGAGCTAGGGCTTTGTCACAATATTGCGCAGCCGTGGTCGAACCACTGGCTACGTTCTTTGCCATTTCGGCTATTGAATCCCAACTCATAGTTCTTCTCCCAAAGCAGGCGGCACCTTAAACTGATTGGATTCGCTGTCTGGAGCGTTGTCCATTACTACAGCTCGAACATCTACGGACTCAACTTCATCGTCTCGATAAACGTTGACCAAGCCATGCGGGTGCGCAGTGGGTTCGAAGCCATCCAAATCGAACTCGTCCATTTTTGCTACTAAGTCGACTACGGAACTGAGTTGAGGAGTATAGGTTTCGATATCTGCATCTGTGAGGTCCAACATCGCTAATTCAGCGACCCTACGGACCTCTTCTTCTGTTAATGAGGAATCTGAGTTTGCCACGCCGCTTAGCCTAGCGGGAAGAGCTCTCAGTTTCCCTTCTTGAGCCGCCGATTCAAGCTAAAGTGACCGGGTGACTAAACACCAATTTTTATCAGACTCATGGATAGCGGAAGCTCAGAGAATTGCAGCCGAATACGCTGACGATCTTCCTGCTCCACAGATAGAGACCGTTATAAACGTGGTCGTTAACAATATCGAGCATCGCGATGACCAGACGCTTCATGGGCACCTAGATACGAGCACGAATGAACCAGTTGTCGAAATCGGCCATTCAAAGGCCGCCGAAACCACCGTCACAATTGGCTACGAAACAGCAAAACTAGTTTTTCTAACCCCTGACCCTGCGCAACTAATGCAAGAGTTTATGGCAGGCAAGATTCTCGTTGAAGGCGACGCTACAAAGCTTCTTGCGTTGCAGAGCAACCCTGGGACAGAACCAGATCCAGACGTGTTAGCTCTATATAAAGAGATTCAAGAAATGACCGAAGGCTAGTTAAGCGCTGTCAATAGGCGAGAGCGCAAACGCTACAGAGCGGTTAGCTACGAGTGCTAGTTACGATCGTCACACGTGCTCCTGGGCGTAACGCTGCACCTACAGAAGGGTTTACTTCAATCACAGTGTTCGTTGGAGAACCACCAACTTGATCGACTGCAAAGCCTGCCGCCCTCAACCGCTGAGTCGCTACATCACCGGCTAGCCCAGACACATCTGGCACCACTACAGTTGGGACACCCTTAGAGATAAGGATCGTAATGGTAGTTCCCGCTTCGGCAACTGTCTCCCCAAGAGGCTCTGAACCGAAAGCATTTCCAACGTCTACTCCAGCCTCTGTAAAGCGTTCTTCTGTTGCGACACTAAATCCAGCTGCTCGCAGCACTGCTCCAGCATCTGCTGGGCTCAAACCGTAGACATTGGGAACTGCTACTTGCGATGGACCACTTGAAACTCGTAGTTCAACCGCTGTACCTTCTTCCAGCTGGATACTCGAGTTAGAAATTTCCTCACCGTCAAGAAATACCGAAATAACTTGACCCTCTGGGGCAGTATCAGAAGGAACCGAAGCCGTTGCCCCCACAGTAAACCCTTCACGCTCTAGAACTTGGCGAGCAGATGTAGCTCCGAGCCCTAGCACGTTTGGAAGTGTGCCAAGCTCTGGGCCTTGAGCAACTGTAACGGTTAGCTCTTCACCCTCTTCGATTTCTTCACCTGGCTCAATCGACTGTTCTGTCACTTCACCAATTTCGGCCTCATTAGTTAATACAGAGTCCACTTCGAGTTCTAGACCCTGTTCCTCCACCGAAGGCCTTACCTCTGTGAGGTTTCTTCCAACAAAATCATCGACCGTAACTGCTGCTGGTTGTTGTACAACTGCTGAACTTAGCGAGTCAGAGTCGTTGCCCACCGCTAGGAAAATCAAGATTCCAAGCAGCCCGAAAAAACTGAGCGCTGCGACAATAGGCGCTGCCTTAGCCGTGATCGCACTACGAGGAGTTTCATCTGCGTTACGGAAAGGGCTATCTTGCACTTCGATGACTGGATTAGTCGTATCGTCATGACCGTCAAGATCGATTGCTGGATCCACGTCGAGCTTTTGTAGTGGGAGTGGGCTTGCCTGACCGAACTTTGGAGCGGCAACTGTAAGTCTTTCTATTACTTGCAGAGCGGAGGGACGCTTGGACGGATCCAGGACACAACAATCGTTAACTAAGGTTGTCAGCTCTTCGAGTCCTTCAACTTCGATACTGACACCAGCGTCTCGACGCATTTCAATTGTCTTGAAAGCATCGTCGCCCATTAGTGGAACCTTGCCTGTGAGCATCTCGGCCAGCACAAGTCCAAGTGAGTAGATGTCGGCTCGAGAATCGATCGGTGTTTCGCCGCTTTCTCTTTTCATCTGCTCTGGTGCCGCGTATTTTACGGTTCCGACGAATGTTCCAGTTAGCTCGGTCCAAGCAGATTCAGCCACAGCTCTTGCAACACCAAAGTCTGCAACACGAAGACGTTCGTTCGAGTCGAACAATAGGTTGGCAGGCTTAATGTCTCGATGAACTAGACCTCTCGAATGAGCGGCGTGTATTCCTGCTGCAGCTTGGCGAGCCACTTCAATTGCCTGTGCTGGTTCAAGTGGAGATTGTTTAGCTAGTACCGCTTTGAGAGTGCCTCCTCGAAGCAATTCAGAAACTAGGAACAAGCCATCGTGTTCGCCCCAGTCATAAACCGATAAAACATTTTCGTGTGTAACTTTGGCAGAGACTCTAGCTTCGGTTCGGAACAGATTTAAGAACTTATCGTCGTCCGCTAAAGCTGGACGCAGTCGCTTAACGGCGACCCGTCGGCTAAGTTTAGTATCCTCGGCTACATATACGTCAGCAGAAACACCTGACCCTACCAAGGTCAGAAGTTCGTAACGCCCGCCTACTAATGAGCGTATTGCGTCACTGCCGACGCTATGTAAACTACTGATGGCTATAGACTAGCTCGAATTAACTAAGGTTTAAATGCTCAACGAAAAACCAAAAGTAAAAAAACCTGGGGTCGGACTTGGCTCCTGGATTTTAGTCGGCCTGTTGGCCGCAGGAATTGCCTTTTTAGTACTGTTTTCAATTGGTGACAGCGACCCTGAGCCAGTGATAGCGGTCAGTCCCACGACCACAACAAGCAACTCGCAAAATGATTCCCAAAGTAACGAACGTTCACAGGATCTTCCTAGCGGCTCAAACGAAGATCTAATCGAGCGATTTCTTCCTTCAGGTGGAACTGCATCAGCTTGTTCAGAAGATGTCGGAGTAATCGTTTCACAAGGTTTTGCAGCCGAATTGACAATTAACGGTCGAACTCTGGCCGATAACGAACTGAACGTAAACCTCAACACCGATGGCTCGGTTTCGAATCAGATTACCGCCACCCGCTCTCGAGGCCAGTATTCGTTTACTCCTTCTGATGATTGTCCTGACACGGGTTTGATCCGAGCCACAAATAACTTACTAGAGGTGTGCGTCTTTAGATTGAGCGACACCAACCGCCGATGCCTTGCGATGGAAAGCTTTACCTTCAACGCTGCTTAAATACTAAAACAAACATAGACCGCTGAGATGAGGCAAACTAGAGGCAATGGATAAAGAGAAACTATTGAGCCTCATACCAGCAGGCGTTTGGATCCTGGCTGCGGTTCTTGCTATCTGGCGGCTGTCCGATATCGAGGCCGAAATAGGCCTGCTAGCTGCAATCGCCGCTTGGGTCCTGTGGTTTGTAGTTTTTATTTCTTTGTTGGTCCCCGCCACGATTGGCCTTACAGCTGCATTTATATCAATCCCAATCGCTGCAGCAATCCTTGGACTCTCAACTGGTGTGGTGGATCCGGCAATCTTAATTGCGGGGGCGTTGCTGCCTTTTGCCTTGGTGTGGACTCCGACCGGTGACTACATGGTCAATGGCTCTTCATACGGAGCAGAAAAAAGATTTCTCCTTAAGCCGACGCTTATTATGAGCATCTTGTTTCCAATAGCTACTGGAATCGCGGCTGCTTTTACTGGGCTTTTGTTTAGGGCAATCACAAATGAACAATGGCTGATAGCTCTAATACTCATCTTGCCAGCCGCTGGGAGTATCTACGTGGCAGCAAGAGTGATACACCAAGGATTCAGTCGCTGGCTGGTCTTTGTCCCTGCCGGGATCGTAGTCCACGACCCATACCTTCTTAAGCTCTCAGCAATGACAAGAAAACCAAATGCCTCGCATCTTACAACGACTCGAGCTTCTATCGATAAGAATAATGTCGTCGACCTAACGGGCGGAGCTAGCGGTTACAGCTCACATCTGGTTACAAAAGAACCAATACCAATCGATATGCGAAATGGTGACACCCATGAGACAAGTGATATCTTGTTCTCCCCACTTCGACCTGGATCAGTCTTACGAGAAGCTCGCGTACGAGGCTTCAAAACCAGAGCCCCAAACGATATCCAAACCAAACTAACCGAAGAGTAAGATTTAGCTGGCAGCTTTGTCTAAGCGATCTAGGACAGCGTCTAACATGTCGCCTTCGCTTGGCGGCACAACCAGCAGTTCGGGAACTTTCCTGTAGTCGGCCTCTCGAAAAATTGAGTAGATGCTACTTGCATAACCGGCGGCATCTGTCGGCATTGTCCATGACAAAGGGTGATCGACGTTCACCGGCGCTATAACTCCAGAGGTTTCAGGAATCTCAAAATCTTCAGCCGTTAATTCCTCTAGCGTCAAGATTTTAATCTTTGCTTCTGGCGAGTAATGAGACTTCATCATTCCTGGAGCACGTGACTCGCCGCTTGTTCCATCTTCGACCTCAACCCCAAGCACTTTTGATATCTCAGCAGCTGACACTCCACCCGGTCTAAGTATTGTGGGAACGGATGTTAAGTCGATGATGGTTGATTCGACTCCGACGTCACACTTTCCACCATCCAGAATGAAACCAATGTCATCTCCCAAATCGTCTGCTACGTGTGTTGCTGTTGTTGGACTAACTTTGCCAAACTTGTTAGCGCTCGGAGCAGCAATACCGCCATCAAACTCTTCACATAGTTTCAAAGCGATGGGGTGAGATGGAACACGTAATGCAATAGTCGTTTTGCCTCCAACAGCTTCATCACAGACACGACCGTTCTTGGCAAGAATCATTGTTAAAGGTCCTGGCCAAAAGGCTTCGGCTAAAGCAACAGCTGCTGGACTGAAATCACGAACCCAAAGGGGGGCCTTTTCAGCCGAGGCAATGTGCACAATTAGCGGATGATCGGCTGGACGATTCTTAGCTTCAAAGATCTTGTTAATAGCATCAGGATTTGTAGCGTCTGCTCCCAAGCCATAAACAGTCTCTGTAGGAATCCCGACGACTTCACCATCGGTGAGTGCCTGCACAGCCACGTCTAACTCTTGTTCAGTAATTATTTTGGCCATTGTTAATCCTTATGCAGCCGCTAAGGCTCCACCAATGACGTTATCACCGTGATAGAAGACAACTGACTGACCGCTAGCTACTCGTTGTTGCGGAGCGTCCCATGTTATTGAGACATCGCTGCCAGAAATATTCAATGAGCCACTGCGAACTTGACCGTGAGCTGCTGTTTGAAACTTCATCTCGCCGTGGGTTTCACCATCGGCCCAAACAAGATCGGCTAGCTTCTGTTCGCTGACTAGTAAATCTTCTTTGGCTCCCAGCGTCACCGTTTGAGTGTGATGATCGATCTTGGTCACATACTTCGGTGTGTCATTACCTCCAACATTCAGGCCACGGCGCTGACCTAAAGTGACAAGTTCAATCGATTCAACATCGCCAAGTCGCTCGCCTGCATCGTTAACCACAACAGCACTTTTCAGTTCGATACGTTCGCCTAAGAACTTTTTGCGACCACCGACTGAGTGGATGAAACAGACATCTTGAGAATCCGCTTTGCCTGCTGTTCTCATATCAAGGCGTTCGGCGTGTGCGCGAACTTCGTCCTTAGTCATTC
>CALJAE010000091.1 GCA_938028175.1 uncultured Acidimicrobiales bacterium | reverse complement strand
GGCCTTCCTTAAAGACATCGATGGCTTCATCGGCGCTGATGTTTGTCGGGAATTGATACGTACCGGCCTGAAAATTATCAAACGACCTAAACACCGTCGCCCACAGTTGAAATGCCTGACCATTAGGGATAACGCCTGCTTCGGCTAACTGGTTTGCGATCTCACCTGGAATTGCTCCTTCTGGAACCACAATTTCAATCGTGTCTCCCGGAGGGCCATCAGAATTTACTTGCGATTGAGCCCAGTTCCAGCTCGCAAAAAGAACTGCGGCAAGCAACAGAACGAGAACACCAATGGTGATCAAAATTCTTCGTCGCCGAACCGAGCTTGGCCGTAAAGTCACAAACTCATCGTCATTTAGTTGCGCATCAAAGTCCACCACAGGTTCCTCTTCTTTAACAATTGATGAGTAGCCATGGTCTTCTGAGAACTTGTGCTCAGTATCGCTCACTAGTTCAGTTTAGATGCTTTCTGAGTCGAGAACCCAGCAATTAAACTAACTCTTAACAATTCGTATCAAGAAATGCCTGAAGGATTATCGCTGCAGCAACAGAGTCGATCACTTCTCGACGGTCATGACCCGATAAACCTGCGCCTTGAAGGCTTTTATTGCCTTCAACGCTGCTGAGTCTCTCATCAGAGAGCTGTACCGGAATCCCCAACACACCCTCAAGAGCCTTAACCTCAGAGCGCACTTTGTCAGTCTGAACAGAGCTAGATCCATCGAGATTAAGTGGTTCTCCTACGACAACTCCCACGATTTCGTTCTCTGAAACAAGTTCCTGAATCTGAGCGAACTCAACCTTACGGTCCCCAACCCGTTTGATGGTTGAATACGGAGTGGCTAAAACTTGTAATCCATCCGAGATTGCGACACCTACTCTGACATCACCTAAATCAAGCCCAAGCAGTCTGCCTGAGTTAGGGACCTCAGTCACGACAGTTGTTTGCTAGCGATGTCAAGAGCTTCAGGAACTCCGGCTGAATTCTTTCCACCGGCCATGGCAAAGTCTTTGCCCTTACCTCCACCACCGGCTATGCACTTTGAACCTTCAGCAATTAGCTCACCGGCGTGCATACCGCTGTCGGCATTAACCGCTGCAACTAGACATGCGCCGCCACCTGACGGCTCGCCTCCGACGACAACGACACTGAGCCCCTTAGAACTAACTAGCTCCTTAGCAAGGTCTCCTAAGTCGTTACGATCATAACCGTCCAACTGCTTGACTAGCTTTCCATTTATTGCTTCCCCCGCAAGTTCACCGGCTAAGCCAGCTAGCAGTTTTGAATTCAAACTTTTAACTTCTTGTTTTAGCTCGGCGAGTTCGCTGACTTGCTTATCTAAGCCTGTCTCAATATTGCCTGGTGCTACTTTTAGTTTCTCTGCCAAAGTTTCCACCATGACATTCGACTGACGAATTAGATCGATTGTCCCTGTACCTGTCACTGCTTCGAGGCGGCGCAGATTAGAACCAATTGATCCCTCTGAAGTTACCTTCATACAACCGATATCACCTAGCGCATTTACGTGAGTACCACCGCAGAACTCTAGCGAAGGACCTGCAGTTAGGACTCTAACTTTTTCGCCGTACTTATCGCCGAAGAATGCGATTGCCCCCATCTCCTCTGCTTCAGCTTTAGTCACCTCGACATGCGAAGTTCCAGGGTTAGCTAATACGTGGTTGTTTACCAAGTCTTCAATTTGTGTGATCTGTTCTGGGGTGAGCGCTTCAAAGTGACTGAAGTCAAACCGGAGCCTGTCAGGACCTACCCACGAACCTTGCTGTTGCACATGGTCACCAACTACTTGACGCAACGCCCAGTGAAGCAAATGCGTGCCGGTATGGTTGCGCCTTATAGCGTCTCGACGAGCAGTGTCGATCGATAAGGTGACGTTGTCGCCCACGCTAATAGTCATAGCGCCATCGTCGGCAACCACAAGGTGGCGAACTATGCCGGGTGCAGCGTAAACGGTATCAACGACATTGAGTGTTAATCCGCCAGCTACTATCTCACCGGTATCACCAATCTGTCCACCAGATTCAGCGTAGAAAGGCGTTCTGTTCGTGACGATCGAGAATCTTCCTTCTGAGTCTGGGCCGCTGACTAACTGAACCTCAGCCTCGACATCTGCGAAACTCTCCCTACCAACAAAATCTGTTTGAACTCCAGCGTCTACTAACGCAGCCACTAGCTCTGCATCATCGGCCGCTTGGGCTACCTTGCGAGCGCTCTTTGATTTCTCACGCTGGCTAGCCATTGCCGCAGCAAAGCCTTCCATATCTACGGTCTTATTATTCTCCGCTACTACTTCCTCTGTTACTTCAACTGGGAAGCCATAGGTGTCGTGCAACATGAATGCCACTTCGCCACTCAGTACTTTTTTGTCGCCAAGGTCTGCCATTTTTTCGGCCAAGATCTTTGATCCCGAGGCAAGAGTGGAACGGAACTGAATTTCTTCTCGTTCCACAACAGATCTGACTAATTCATGAGACTCTTCTAGTTCTGGATAGCTAGGCCCCATAATCCTTACGACTGCATCAACCAGACTTGGAGTAACTACTTCTTCCACGCCGAGTAGATACGCAAACCGTATTGCTCTTCTCATGATGCGACGAAGGACATAGCCTCGGTCTTCGTTCGAAGGCAACACACCGTCACTAATCAAGAAGACCATTGTTCTAGCATGCTCGGCCAATACACGGAGTGCCAGATCAGAGTCGTCTGATTTGCCGAGCTGATACCCGGTAACTTTTTCTGCACTTGCGATGAGCTCAGCCATTTCATCAATCTCAAATACTGAGTCTTTGGTTTGGAGTATCGACAAGATTCGCTCGAGCCCTGCACCTGTATCAACGGATGGGGCCGGCAGAGGCTTAGATTCCCCAGCCTCGTCAGTCTCGAACTGCATAAAGACCAAGTTCCAGAACTCAATAAATCTGTCTTCATCTCCGTGAGCAGGCCCGCCGTCGTCACCGTATTCGGGGCCCTTGTCCCAGAAAATTTCAGAGCATGGACCGTTGGGTCCGGTGTCTGCCATGCGCCACCAGTTGTCTTCGTCTAGGCGTTGAATCCTTTCAGCTGGAACACCTATTTTGTTTTGCCAAATCTCAGCTGCTTCGTCATCGCTCAGATGGACGGTAACCCAAAGTCGGTCTGTGTCGAGCCCAAGTTTCTCGGTCACAAAACCCCACGCAAATTCAATTGCATCTTCTTTGAAGTAGTCACCGAAACTGAAGTTACCCATCATCTCGAAGAAAGTAAGATGCCGACTAGTTCTGCCTACTTCATCGAGATCGTTGTGCTTGCCTCCAGCTCGAACACATTTCTGGACGCTGACTGCCCTATTATGTTCGGGTTTGGACTCGCCAACAAAGTATGGCTTAAACGGCACCATTCCAGAATTAACAAACAACAAAGTGTCGTCGTGAGGAATAAGGCTGGCTGACGCAATCTGACGATGGTTTCGTTCCTCGAAGTACTCGACGAACATTTCTCTTACTTGCTGCGCTGTAAGTGGGCTAGACATAGGTTACAGACTACAACCTATGAGGGCTGATTTGGGCTTACTGCTGCTGTTGTTGCTGCTGGGCTTTTCGCAGGTCGTTGATGTCAACAACCTCGCCATCGGTGGCTGTTGCCGTGGGATCACTCTTGACAGACTTTTGATACTGGGAGAATGATTTGAATACCGAACCTCGACCACCAGTAGCTGCATCTAGTACTCGCTTAGCCGATCGCCCCGCAATTATTGCAGAGCCTGCGGCGGCTTTAACTTTGGGTGGGAGTGAATCAACGGAACTGGCAATACTTGGAGGCAATGTCTCCTGAAACTCGGCCGCTGCCTGTTGAGCTTGCTTTGACGCTTTGCTCTTCAGTAGCTTCTTTAGTACAAAAGTAACTAAGGCCCATCGTATGGCACGCTTTAAGAGTCGAACAAACATAGACTAAAAGCTAGCGGATCCTGCCAACATATGTACCAAAGTGGCCAGTTTGCTATATAAATAGCTTAAGTTCAGCCTGTAACAGCCGATTTGGACTCTACTAACGATGTATTGGCAAGATTTTAGGATCCGGCTGTTCGACTTCGAACAGTTGGGCTAAAATGACTAAAGGCGACAAAGGCGGTGAAATTCTAAATGCTCGAAGATTTTCTTGTAGGAGAACTAGTTGCCATTAACTCAAACCAGGCTCTGATCATTGTTTCAGTTATCTGGATACCACTTACCGTGATCCTCATTCTAAACCGCTTCTTCCCGAGCGTAATTGGCTTAGAAGATTCCGAAGAGATCGACTCAAAGCAAATTGCACGTGAAGAATTAACCGATAACGATTCAGACTCAAACGAGATCAAGATCGAAACACTCGATGACGATCACGCAAAAGCTGTTGCTTTGGATGAGAACGAAGCTAGCGAACAACTCGATGTTGAAGAATTTGCCGTTAACGAAAACAGCAAAGCTACTGAGAAATCAAAAGAATCCGAGCTAGATCTGACTATCGCAAAAGACGATGCTGAATCGAATACGACCGACGAAGGAGTCGGCGAAGTCGATCCCGAAATAGCAGAATGGTTCCCTGTAGATGAAGATGAGACAGACTCATCGGACGACGAAGACTCTGATAGCGGAACCAAAGATGACACCGACAAAGCAGACGATAAAGATTCTGACTCTGCACAGAGCGATGACTCAGAATCCCTTGACTCGATTTTGTCGAAGCTGAATCTGCCATCGAAAGTCAAACTAATTGATGATGCCAAAGCTACCGCAGCTAAAGCGTACTCTTCTAGCGAGCATGAGGCCGTCGAAGTCGGATCTAAGTTTGCAGATGAACTAGAAAAACTCGGCTTTGAAATTGTTCCAACCGGACACTCTGAAGCTAAAGCAGTAAAGGGCGATGTCGCTCTTAAGATGGCAATCACTCCAGAGAACGCTGAGCTAACAGACGGCGACGAACTGCTCTATCCAGATCTTGATGCCGACGCTGTTGTAGTACAAATCTGGCTTGAAGACTAACTATAGTTTCGTGCTAAGGTAGCTTCATGCTCACTAAGCACGCACATGGGGACCACATGGTTCACCGCCATCGCGATGTTTCTGGCGGATCTGCACGAGCTGCTGTATTTGGAGTTTCTGACGGGCTGGTTTCTAATGCAGCTCTTATTATTGGTGTGGCAGGTGCAGCATCAGATGGAACGACTGTAGTAACTGCGGGAGTGGCCGGGCTTATAGCTGGAGCTTTTTCGATGGCGGCCGGAGAATACGTTTCGGTTAAAGCCGAGTCTGAACTTGTAGAGCGTGAGCTCGAAATTGAACGCAAATCGATTGAGCAAAATCCAAACCAGGAGCTAGCTGAGCTAAAGGCGATCTACAAACATCGTGGCCTAACGGACTCCGAAGCCAACATACTTGCTACCGCAATTCATCGCGACCCTGAGGTAGCACTTGAAGTGCATGCTCGAGAAGAACTAGGTGTCGACCCAGAGTCGATCGGCGATCCAGGCTCAACGGCTATCACAAGCTTTCTAGCGTTCTCAGTCGGAGCGGCAATTCCACTAGTCCCCTGGTTCTTTGGATCAGGCAATACCACTACAATCATTTCCTTGATCCTGGCCATAGCCACTGCAGCAATTGTCGGGACTGCGCTAGCTAAATTCACAGAGAGACCGGCATTGCCGACTGCTCTACGACAGGTGCTGGTTGCAACAGCAGCTTGTGCGGTCACCTACTTTATTGGTACCTGGATTGGCTAGGTGGCTGGAGGCAGCACCTTAACGCCTACTTCTTCAAGTACTCCTGGCTCAATCTCTCCAGGGGCTCCAGTCATAGGGTCAGCACCAGAAGAAGGCTTAGGGAAAGCTATTACTTCACGGATATTGTCTTCGCCAGCCAATATCGCGGTCAATCGATCAATTCCGTAGGCGAAGCCTCCGTGAGGTGGCGCACCATATTTGAATGGCTTAAGGAAGAACCCAAACTTAGATTCCGCTTCTTCATCGGAAATTCCCAACAAGCTAAAGACACGCTTCTGAAGTTCTGGGTCGTGGATTCTTATGCTTCCAGAACCTAGTTCCCAACCATTCAGAACAAGGTCGTAAGCTAGGGCTCTTACCTCTAGTGGATCAGTGTCCATCTTTTCTATATCGTCAGGATGCGGATGACAGAATGGATGGTGTCCGGGGGTTGGGTTCCCTTTGTCATCGGTACCGACAAACATAGGGAAATCGGTTACCCACAGGTACTTGTATGGGCCTTCGTGCACTGGCGGTCGCCCAACACGGTTACGTACTTCACCCAGGACAGTACAGGTCGTTAACCAAGTGTCAGCAACAATAAGTAGCAAGTCTCCTGGCTCCGCATCAAGCGCTGCTTTCAAAGCAGCCGACTCATCTTCAGAGAAGAACTTCGTTACAGGCGACTCTAATGCGCCATCCTCGGCGATCTTTATCCAAACCAGACCCTTGGCTCCAAATAACTTGGCTTCATCGGTCAATGAATCTAACTTGTTCCTGCCGTAATCCGCTGCCTTGCCTTTGGCATTAATACCTTTGATCGCAAACTTATCGACTCCTTCACCGGCGAAAGCCTTGAACTCTGTGCCAGAGAAAATGTCGGTTAGCTCGACTAGCTCTGAACCGAAACGTAGATCTGGCTTGTCGATACCGAAGCGGTTCATAGCTTCATGCCAAGTGAGTCGCTCTACTTTGCTAGGCCTCTCACCGAGAACTGCTTCAGCTGCATCTAGTACTGTTTGTTCAACAGCAGCCAACACATCGTCGACCTCAGCGAAACTCATCTCCATATCTAACTGAGTAAATTCATATTGGCGGTCAGCACGTGGATCTTCGTCTCGCAAACATCGAGCCAGTTGGAAGTAACGGTCGACACCACCAACCATTAGCAACTGCTTATAGAGCTGCGGTGATTGAGGAAGCGCATAGAAATTGCCCGGCTTTTGCCGTGAAGGTACAAGAAACTCTCGTGCACCTTCAGGTGTTGATGGCATCAACATTGGGGTTTCGACCTCAACAAAGCCTTGGTCGACCATTGAAGAACGAATCGCTGCATTAACCTTTGACCGGATACGCAAGTTCGTTTGCATACGGTTGCGACGAAGATCTAGGTAACGATGCTTTAGCCGGACCATCTCGTCTACATCTGCAGCAGTGTCACCAAGTGGAAAGACTGGAGGCTCTGCGATTGATAGAACTTCAACCTTGGTGTCTGTAATTTCAATCTCACCTGTTGTTAGTTCTGTGTTAATCGTGCCCTCTGGACGCTCGGACACTGTGCCTGTTATTTGGACAACAAACTCACCACGGACGTCTACTGAATTATCGACAACACATTGGACTAGACCTGAGTGGTCACGAAGGTCAACGAAGGCTAGATGTTCGCCATGTTCCCGTCTCTTATTGACCCAGCCACAGACAGTTACGGTCTCGCCAAGCTCAGATTTAGTTAATTCACCACAAAGGTTTGTACGTAGCATGGCCATCTAACCTAGCAGACGAGCCGATAGGGCCAAACTAATGTCCAGGCATGATCCTAGAAACGTCATAAACGCCGTCTACACGACGAATATTCTTGACCACCGATTCGAGGTGAGCGACGTCTGCAACGGCAAATTCGAACTTGAGGTTAGTGATCCGGTCATCCATGGTGGAAAGCGAACTGGAGACAATCTCGACTTTAAGGTCGGCTAGGGCTCTAGAAACATCGGCGAGCAGATCTGAGCTTGAGTAAGCCCTGATGGAGATAGAGGCGACGAAGCCTTCGTCCGTTGCGGTTGAACTCCATTTAACATCTATTAGGCGATCGTTTTGAGAGCTACGAAGCGAGTCGGCGTTTGCGCAATCTGTCCGGTGCACGCTTACTCCCCTGCCTCTAGTGACAAATCCCATGATCTTGTCAGCTGGCACAGGATTACAGCATCGAGAAAGCCGAACTAGCACATCGTCCAAGCCATCGACCGATATGACGGATGTATTTCCGTCGAATATCTTCCTCGTCGTCCTAGCTACTGGTGCATCAGCCTCTCGTTCTGCATCTGGCCCACGCAACAGTCGAGCCACGATTGCTTCAGCAGAAACCTGTCTACTTCCGACGGCTGCAAAGAGACCGTCTGCATCTTCGTAGTCCATGATCGAAGCTAGGTTCTCAATTGCCGGACGCAACGCTCCGATTTTGTTAGTTGCCCCTTCGCGTTTGATTTCTGAACGAACCTGGGATTCGCCAGCCGATATTGCGTCTTGTCTGTGTTCTCGTGAGAACCACTGTCGAATCTTAGAAGCCGCCCGATGTGATCTAACTACTCCGAGCCAATCTTGTGACGGCCCAGCATCTTGCACTTTCGAAGTCAAGATCTCGATGGTTTGACCACTCGACAAAACAACTGACAAAGGAACAAGTTTCCCATCGACCTTTGCACCAACACAGCGGTGTCCTACCTCGGTATGGATTGAATATGCAAAGTCAATCGGAGTTGCACCGGCTGGCAAAGCCTTCAC
>CALJAE010000090.1 GCA_938028175.1 uncultured Acidimicrobiales bacterium | reverse complement strand
CCTAGCCAACAGCAACTGGGGTCGCTACAACAGCTAAACCGAAGAGTCACGATGCTAAGGGCTACCAACTAGGCTTAAAAATGCTCACACAAACGGGCCAAACCAGGCATCTAGTCAGTTCCTGACTTTCGCCAGGATGACATAGCCTAATTTCGAACTACTCAACGACTAATTAACCAAGCACGATGACTGGTGTTGAATTTCCATTCGAGAAATGGGTTCGAGCAGAAGTCGTTGTGAAACTATCGTTCACAAAGTTCCATAGCTTGATTGCATCTTCGTTATTTTGACGAATGCAACCAGCAGACTCGTGCTCTGTTAGATCGTTTGGTCCAGCCAGCTGTTGGCTTGGGTCGTCTGGGTTAAACGGAATCCCGTGGAAACCAATACCCAGAGTGTTTCCCTGCTGCCCTGGCTCAATAAAGCGCACCATATTGTTTGACTGCCACTCGTAGTTGCCGCTTGCTTGACGCTCGCCTGACAAAGCATGAGTCGAACGTGTGGTTACTTCGTACTCTCCAGCAAATGGTGAGCGAGGGTTACCTCTGACCTCATAGAAGGCCTCAACCACGTCTTCACCATTGACGCTGTCGACTAGCCAAACCTTGTAAACATTAGCTGAGCTGGGGTTGCGACGATCATAAACGATACGACGACCGGTTCCGGAGTCGACTGGGATTGGGTTGAGGGATTCCACCTCAATGGTTGTTTCTTGCCTCTCGTTAACGACTCGCTCGTTAAGCTCAACATCGACAATTCCAATTCGAACGGCGACATCACTAGTTTTGTTGACCTTACCGAGTGCTCGTTGCACGTGATAACTGCCAACCGCTTCACAATCGATATTGATGCGTTCTCTTTGCTGTGTCTCAAATCGATACAGAACTAATCGATAGTCACGGCCATTGTTACAACCTTCGATTGATACCTCTGCGATAAGCTCATTGTCAGCATTAGAAGTGAGGCTACTTCTGACTTTAGGGTGAACGATTGGTTGCGGAACTGCCGCTGACTCAGTCTCTACGATTTCGATCGCAGGCGCAGACGTCTCGACAGGCTCTTGTCCCGAAACTGGATTCTCTGTTGCGACATCTGGTGCCGGTTGTGTCACACTCTCAGCATCTGGAACCCTGAAGTCCTCAAGGTCTAAGACTTCGTCGTTGTCTTCTGGTCGCCTGTCATTCGCAGTAGAAGTCTCTTCGTTAAAAAACTCAACTGCATCAGCTGGTGCCGCAACAGGTATCGCAGATTCATCCAGTTGAATCTCGCTCGAAGCTGAAGCTGCAGAGCCACACGCTGTAAGAAATAGAATCCCAGCAGCAAGCGCTAAGCCACGCAAGAACTGAAAGTTTTTGCCTCTATTTTCCGCCTGGTTAACCATACCTCCATTGTACAAGCATGTTTATGTAAGCACATCAGCACCCTACAGCTGATGTTTAGCTATGTTTGGCGGCATATCGGTCTTCCAGGGGCTCAAAAACCAATCGATACTACGAAGGGCTGGGCCCTCGAAACTTCGGAGAGACTATATCTTCAAACCCTGGAGGCGCTGTAGGTTTGCTGCTTTCAGGATTTCCAATAATACTTAGTAGGTCTGTTTCCTTGATATTTATTGGAATACCGCTTTTTTCAATATGTCGCTCTACGGCAGCGACAGCCTCGGCATTATTACCGTGCACAGGTGAACCATGTTGCACTATTGCTGCTGCCACTTGATTCAAACTACCGGCGGCAATCCTCTCATCGTTGACTCTGTCGTTGTAGAAGACGATAAAGCCTGACCCTTTACGCCACTCTCCAACCCGGTACCTGCCCTTGAGTGCCTGACCTATTTGCTTACCTTGGTTAAAAGGAGGACGCTTCGGTTCAAACCTTTCCCGCCTGCGTTTCGAATTCTTCGCCATAGAACTGAGTATAACTAGCTAGCCACCGAGGCCAAATTCTGAACCAGACAGATCTGGAATAATTCCCGTAACACCACTTAAGATTGTGAATATAACAGTAACCGCTAGCGCCAGCTGAAGACTGGCTGGAATCCTAATGCTAGAGCTGTCGTTGTTTGCTACTGGTTGGAACCACATCTGACGAGCAATACCCAAGTAATAGTAAGCGGCGATTACAGAATTAACTGCAGCGATAATTGCAAGCGATATACCGGCCCCAGTTGCTCCACCTGAACCTTCACTAAATGAGAGCAGGACTTCGAAGATACGAAGCTTAGCTAGCCAACCACCACCAACTGGTGGAATACCGGTTAATGAGATCAAGAAGATCGTCATCGCTACTACTAGACCTGGTGCATAGTGGAACATGCCGCCGAAGCTCGACGTTTCTGCTGATCTTGTCTTTCGGGCAGCAACGATCACCACTGCGAAGGCTCCGAGAGTCATAGCAGCATAAATGAGTAAGTAGTTAACTATTACAGAGCGGGCAAGATCCGGGTTGGAAGAGTAAACGGCGAACGGCGCAAGCATATAGCCAGCCTGACTGATACCTGAGTAGGCAAGCATACGAACAAGATTGGTCTGGCGAAGCGCCAACAAGTTACCGATAGTCATTGTTAAGGCTGACAACATCCAAGCAAATGGCTCGACAATTGAGCCACCACCGTCGAAGGCGATGAAGACAATACTCATTAAAGCTACGAAACCGGCTGTTTTAGATGCGACAGCCAAGAATGCTGTAAGTGGTGTTGGTGCACCCTCGTAGGTGTCTGGAGCCCAAGAGTGGAACGGAACGGCCGAAACCTTAAACGCAAAGCCAATCAGGGTGAAGAGGATCGCAAGAATAACTATTGGGCGAGCTCCCTCAGAAGTTATTGCTGGGCCGATCTCATCTAGCAACGTGCTTCCCGACACGCCATATAACAGAGACATGCCGTAGAGCATTATGGATGTAGCGAATACACCCATCAGCATATATTTGAGACCAGCTTCGTTCGAGTCTGAGTCGCTCTTACGCCAAGCGGCCATGAGATAAGCGGGTATGGAGACTAACTCGATAGCGATGAAGATTGAGATAAGGTCACGGGCCGATGTCATGACGATCATGCCCAGAACTGACGCTGAAATGAGCTGGTAGTACTCTGAGTCGTAGTAGTCGCCGTCAGCTAGATAGTCAGCGCTTAACAGCACCACAACGAAGGCTACAAGTAGGAAGAGGCCTTTAAGAACGAGTGAGTATTGGTCTACGACGTATCCGCCGCCAAACATCTCTCTCGGCAAGTTCTCTTCAGCATTCCAGAGGGTGATAACTGGGATTAGCGCCACTAGGAAACCAATCCCGGTGAGGGTCGGGATATAGCGGCGAGCTTTGTCCAACAGAACTATGTCAAATAGTGTGACCAACGCTCCCCAACCAAGCAAAATCAACTCAGGTGCTGCCGCATGCCAATCAATCGCAGGGCGGTTAAATACGACCTCAGGAAGATCTGCTTGGAGGATATTATTCAGCACTTGCCCACACTTCGCTTAGAGATGAGACTGCACCATCTGTGACATCAAAGATAATGCCTGGCACAAAGCCGAGAACCACGATCAATATGACGAAAGGTATCCAAGCAATGTACTCGGTTGGCACAATGTCTTTGACATCTGGGTGATCTTCAAACTCTTCCGATGGAGTTCCGAAAGCCGTTCGTTGCAATAACCACAGAAGGTATGCAGCGGCTAGGACTGTACCGATAGCGGCAACTACCATGTAAGTGCGGAACAAGTAGACGTTTAGGCCGCCACCAGGGTTATATGCAGCGAGAATGGCTGGGAACTCTCCCCAGAAACCGGCAAGACCTGGAAGACCGAGCGAGGCCATGGTTGTGATACCCAGTATCCAACCCATGCGTGGAGCCTGCACCAATAGGCCACCTAATCGCTTGATCTCTAGGGTGTGATAACGGTCCTTAACAGAACCAGCGATAAAGAACAGCATGCCAGTGATCAGACCGTGGGCGACCATACCGAAGATTGCTGCGTTGATACCAAAGTCAGTCAGGGTTGAGATACCGAGCATTACATAACCCATGTGAGCTACAGATGAGAACGCAATCAAGCGCTTCATATCGGTTTGAGCTAGACAACCGAGCGCACCGTAGATAATACCGATAACCGCCAATAGCCCAATCCAAGGCGCCCACTCGACTGCGGCTTGGGGCAGAATTGGAAGCGCTATGCGGATAAAGCCGTAGGCGCCGAGCTTAAGAAGTACTGCAGCCAATATAACTGAACCCTGGGTCGGGGCTTGGGTGTGTGCGTCCGGTAGCCAAGTATGGAATGGGAAGATTGGGACCTTGATACCGAAGCCCATAAACATGCCACCAAACAGAAGAACCTGAGCAAATAGAGTCACGTTTTCTGACTGGACACGACTAGCTAGCTCGACAATGTTGAAAGTATCTGCGCCAGTCAACCAGTACAGCGAAAGGAAGCTGACAAGCATGAGTGCCGAACCGAACAAGGTGTAAAGGAAGAACTTGATAGCTGCATATTGGCGGTCTGGACCTCCCCAGACACCGATCATGAAATACATTGGCAACAGGGTTACTTCGAAGAATACGAAGAACAGGATTAAGTCTCGAGCAACGAACACACCGATCATACCGGTGTGCAAAATCAGTGTGAGTATCAAGAACGCTTTTGCATTGCCTGGTTTAGGAACATGGTTCCAGGTGTAAATAATTACTAGTGGGACAACAAATAGTGTTAGCGCAATCAGCGGTAGTGAAATACCGTCAATACCGAGTGCATATCTAGTATCGATAACTTCGATCCAGCGTTTGTCGACTATGAATTGCAAAGTTGCTGAGTTATCGTAGTCAAAGTTGAGAAACAGCAGTATTCCGAAGAACGCTGAAACTAAAGATGCTCCCAAAGCAATCTGCTTTTGAAGTAGTTCCTGTGTCTTGGGAACTACCATCATGACTAATGCGCCAGCTAATGGTGCGAATAGCATGAGAGTTATCCCCCAAGTGTCTAGAAAGTCATTCATAAATCACCTTTGATTCTAGTTCTTGTCATTCTTAGGTTTCCCCAATCGCAAATATCAACACTGCCGCTATGAGTACGGCTGCTCCAAACATT
>CALJAE010000089.1 GCA_938028175.1 uncultured Acidimicrobiales bacterium | reverse complement strand
AGGTCAGTTCGCTGAAGTGCAGATCATGCTTGAGCCTTCTGGTCCAGGCGGCGGTTACTCGTTCGAAGACAAAATTACTGGTGGGCGTATTCCGAAGGAATACATTCCATCTGTAGATGCTGGAGCCCAGGAAGCTTTGACTACTGGTGTTCTCGCAGGTTTCCAGATGGTAGATGTCAAGATGACTCTGCTAGACGGAAAATTCCACGACGTTGACTCTTCGGAGATGGCGTTTAAGATCGCTGGTATCAACGCAGTAAAGGAAGCAGCCCGCAAGGCTAAACCTGTATTGCTTGAGCCTGTGATGGCGGTTGAAGTGGTAACTCCTGAAGATTACATGGGAGATGTCATTGGTGACCTTAACTCACGTCGAGGTAAGGTTGGCCAAATGGAATCTCGCGGTATGAACCAGGTAGTGACTGCTGAGGTGCCTTTGTCAGAGATGTTTGCTTATTCAAACGATCTCCGTTCAAAGACCCAAGGTAGAGCCACTTATACTATGCAATTTCATAGTTACCAACAGACTCCCGGTAGTGTTCAGGAAGAAATCGTCCAGCGCCTCCGGGGCGAGTGAAAATAAACAAACCGTGAACTCTCTCGTTCCGGAATTCGAAAGGAAATAAATCAAATGGGAAAAGAAAAATTTGATCGGTCCAAGACACATTTGAATGTCGGAACCATGGGCCACGTTGATCACGGTAAGACAACTCTTACCGCGGCAATATCAAGAGTGCTAGGTGAACGAATCGGTGGTGAAACTACTGCATTCGAGGACATCGATAAGGCTCCAGAGGAGCGTGAGCGTGGTATTACCATTAACGTTTCGCACATTGAGTATGAGACAGAGTCTCGTCACTATGCACACGTTGATATGCCAGGTCACGCTGACTACATCAAGAACATGATCACTGGTGCTGCTCAGGTAGACGGTGCGATTCTTGTAATCTCAGCTGCAGACGGCCCAATGGCACAGACTCGTGAGCACGTACTACTTGCTCGCCAGGTTGGTGTTCCAGCGATGGTCGTAGCTTTGAACAAGGCTGACATGGTCGATGACGAAGAACTTCTAGACCTAGTAGAAATCGAAACACGTGAACTTCTGTCTGAGTACGAGTTCCCAGGTGACGATGTACCAGTAATCCGAGTATCAGCTCTTAAGGCTCTTGAGGGTGACTCTGACTATGGTGACAAGATCATGGAGCTCATGGAAGCTGTAGATACCTACATTCCAGAGCCAGAGCGTGACTTCGACAAGCCATTCCTAATGCCAATTGAGGACGTATTCTCAATCACTGGTCGTGGAACTGTTGTAACCGGTAAGGTTGAGCAGGGTGTTATCAACATCTCTGACGAAGTTGAAATCGTAGGTATCAAAGACACACACAAGACCACCTGTACTGGTGTTGAGGCTTTCCGTAAGGACCTTGACCGTGGCCAGGCTGGTGACAACATTGGTGCTCTTCTGCGTGGTGTTGAAAAAGACGACGTACAGCGTGGACAGGTTCTAGCTGCACCAGGGTCTATTACACCTCACAAGAAGTTTAAAGCTCAGGTATACGTACTTACCAAGGAAGAGGGTGGACGTCACAAGCCATTCTTCACCAACTACCGTCCACAGTTCTACTTCAGGACAACAGACGTAACTGGTGAGATCAACCTTCCAGACGGTACAGAAATGTGCGTCCCTGGTGACAACACCGAAATGACCGTTGAACTAATCAACCCAATTGCTATGGATGAAGGTCTACGATTCGCTATTCGCGAAGGTGGACGAACCGTAGGTGCGGGTCGAGTAGTAGAGATCATAGAGTAAAGATATGGCGACTCAGCAGAAAATTAGAATCCGACTAAAGGCATACGATCACTCTCAGATTGATCAGTCGACCAAAAAGATTGTTGAGACTGTGTCTCGGACCAATGCAACTCTAAGAGGGCCAATACCTCTACCAACAGAGAAGCATCGTTTCTGTGTTATTCGGTCGCCTCATAAGGACAAAGACAGCCGTGAGCATTTTGAAATGCGTATTCACAAACGTCTAATCGATATTCTCGAGCCAAATCCTAAGACTGTAGATTCTCTACAGCGCTTAGAACTGCCGGCTGGTGTTGATATCGAACTAAAGATTCAAGGCGTATAGCTAACAAGCTAGACAACTTAAAATTACCGGTTTGGGAGGCCTTCGAGCCTCCCAAACCTATTTTTGAACAAATTACCCAATTGCGCTTTTTGCGTATGCTAACGTTTCGCCGTTACAAAAATATGGGGTAGTAATGTTTAAAACTAAGTATCTATTATTCGCTCTTGCGGTGCTCGGCTTGTTTGGCTTGACCGGCACAGTGGGCCAAGCAGCGCCAGTCGGAAACATCACACAGTTTCCAACTGACCTTCCAGCTGCCGCTGGCACAGAGATTGTCGGTCTTGTCTACCGAGATTTCAATGCCAATGGCCAAAAGGAACCGCAAGAGCCTGGATTCACAGGCGTAGCAGGCGCAGATGCACTAACCGTCAATGCCTATGATGACAGCAACACCGTTATTGGTTCTGCACTCAC
>CALJAE010000088.1 GCA_938028175.1 uncultured Acidimicrobiales bacterium | reverse complement strand
TGGTCTCAGCAATTGCCGCGCTCTCGACCTTCTATCCAGAAGCTAAAGATGTCACAGACCCTGACATTCGATACAGACAAATCAATCGTTTGATCTCAAAGGTTCCGACTCTTGCTGCCATGGCTTACCGAGCAACTATCGGCATGCCGTTTAACTATCCAGACAACAACAAGCCGTATGCCGAGAACTTCTTGTCGATGATGTTCGACGTCGCCAACTCTTACGAAGTCGATCCAGCACTCGTTAAAGCAATGGATGTGTTGTTCATTATTCACGGCGACCACGAACAGAACTGCTCTACAACCGCAATGCGAGTTGTTGGGTCCTCAATGGCCGACCCTTATGTTTCAGCAGCAGGTGCAACGGCAGCTCTCTATGGTCCACGCCACGGTGGAGCAAACGAAGCCGTTATCCATATGCTCGAAGAGATTGGCTCGTACGACAACATCGATGCTTTCATCGATTCGGTCAAAGCTGGTGATCGCAAGTTGATGGGATTCGGCCACCGTGTCTACAAGGCATATGATCCTCGTGCACGAATCGTTAAGAATCATGCCGATGAGGTGTTTAAAGTCACCGGACGCAACCCACTAATTGATATTGCGCTAAAGCTAGAAGAAATCGCTCTCGAGGACGAATACTTTAAGAGCCGTAACCTCTACCCCAATGTCGACTTCTATACGGGTCTGATTTACCAAGCAATGGGTTTCCCTCTGGACATGTTTACTGTCTTGTTCGCTATCGGCCGCATGCCCGGTTGGCTTGCTCATTGGCAAGAATCGATAGAGGATGGTGCCCGCATCGCAAGACCTCGTCAGGTGTACTCAGGGCCGTCTGCAAGGGACTATGTGCCGCTTGACCAGCGCTAGATTCGGCTTAGGGTAAAAATACCTAGCATTTGTAAAGAAAGCTCAATCCATTTGGGTGCTAAACGTGATTGTGCTCGGATAGAATCGAAGCACGCTTAAGCCCAACCCATAAGCGTGATATTTTGACCGGAGCTTTCTGCTTCGGTCAAAATTTATTTTTGGACTAACTTTCTATACAGGGTTTACTGGCAGGCTATTCATCACTTCACAGCCGTCATTGGTAACCGCAATCAAGTTCTCGATTCGGACTCCCCCAACCTCTGGCACATATACTGCAGGTTCGAGGGCTACGACATGGCCAGCCACTAGCTCGGTGTCACCGTCAGGCGCTGCCGTTGTGAAGTACGGTCGCTCATGTGCCTCTAGGCCAATATTGTGACCGAACGGATGCAACATGTAGTCACCGTAGCCAGCCCCTATTAATACCTCGTCAGCGGCTTCCTTTACTTGACCATAGGTCGCCCCGGGGGCAATTGCGGCAGTTGCACGCTGTAGCGCAGTTTCCACTGCTTCATATACCTTCACCTGATCGGCGCTAAGTTCACCCCGCCAAAGGGTGCGAGAGGTGTCTGACTTATAGCCGTTGACTGCTCCCCCGAAATCGATAATGACAAACTCACCATCTTCGATTACTCGATCGGTTGGCGTTGAGTGCGGCGAAAGCGAGTTTGGCCCAGAGGCGACAATGGTTGAAAACCCTACTTCCTCGGCCCCTGCTGCGAGCATCCCAGATTCCAGGGCAGACCTCACACCAATTTCAGTTGAGCCAGACTGTTCTAGAACTTTGGCGGCAGCGATGAAACCTTCTTCGGCAGCAGCGAGCGCTGCCCGCATATTTGCTAACTCGGCATCGTCTTTAATTAACCGCAGCCCTAGCAGCGGGTCTGTTTCGAGACTCTCAAACTCGATACCGGCCCTTGTTAGTTGATTAGCTTCCGCAAGGGTGACATTAGATGAGACGAGACCGACCTTACCTTTGGCATGTTCCCCAATAATCTTTAACCCATCTGCTCTTGTTTCAGCTTCGATAACTTTGGTGCCTGCCCCGCTCCTCTCGACCATCGCCACAACCGAAGCCGTATATCGTGGGTCGACTATCAGTGTCGTCGTAGCTTCGGAAACGTTGACTATACATGTGGCAGTAGAGCCTGAAAAACCCGTTAGCCAACGCAAAGATACAGAGTCATAGCAAACAAGACTGTCTAGACCAGCATCGGCTAGTTCTCGATAGGCATTGTCTTGGCGCGTGTTGTGGATCATATGTTGGCTCAATTATGTTATAGGATGAGTCCCTTGTTAAAGAAGCCCGGAAGGAAATAAATTGGCTGCGAAACCTCAACCACTAGAAACTGGCACTAAGGCCCCAATGTTTACGGGCGTTACTACAACAGGCGAGAAACTTGCTCTCAAAGACCAGACCGGCATCGTGGCCCTCTACTTCTACCCAAAGGACGACACTCCTGGCTGCACCAAGCAAGCTTGTAATCTGCAAGACAATATGGCCAAGCTGAAGAAGGCAAAGGTTACAGTTATTGGCGTCTCACCTGACGGCACAGAATCTCATCAGGCGTTTACCGACAAGTTCAAACTTAAGTTCCCACTTATCGCCGATGAAGACAAAAAGGTAATCAACAAGTACGGTGTGTGGGGCGAGAAGATGAACTACGGCAAAAAGTTCATGGGCCTACAACGAGTGACCTACTTGATCGACATGGATAACGGCGGCAAAATCATCCACGTCTTTAAACGACCAAAGACAGCCGAACACTCAGAAGAGATCCTGAAGAAGCTAGAGACCCTAGGCGCCTAGCGAAGGCCCTGGGCCAGAGTCTTGTCCAGGACTATGAGGACAGACAGCCTCATAGTTTTTTGGCTTAGCGGGGAAAGGCACCAAACCTTTAAGATCTGCCTCCGCTAGATGTCTTAAGCTCCTACCAAGAGCGTCTTCAAACATTTCTGTTACCTCAGCCAGATTTACTTTCAGCCTTTCAAACACTTCTGTTCTGTCTGAGGGACGGATTTTGTTAGAGAGGTGTCTATAACCATCTCTCTCAGCTTTTAATCGACCATTTGCTTCAAGATACATCTCGAATTGATCAAGCTCACCTTCGGATATTGGGAACAGATCAAAATCTACAGTGTCTGCCGGTTCTTCGAATACGATTTTGGCTAGATCTCGAATCAAAGGAAGTGGAGCCGGGCAAGCAATCTGTATCTCCGAAGCGTTCATAATTAATTGTGTGCCCATCCCATTATCGACGATCGCTTCAATCTCGTCTAGAGACTGCGGAGCCCTCCTTCCCAACAGGGGGTGTTCGCCAACGAGTACATTTATCCCGGCAAGGCCAGCAACTCCGAGCGCAAAGGCATCATCAAGGCCATTCATCGAAACCGGGTTCTCTCCCCTCGAAATTGCAAACATAGCGAGACTCTCACCAAGGTTCAAAGGGACTCGCTCGGGTCTGTCACCTTGAAGTTTCACTCGTAGGTTTAGGCTCGCTAAGGAACGCAAAGTTCCTGCCATTCGGTTCTTAATCTCGGTCTGCCTCATAAGGTCAACAGCTGACGTGTTGGTGAGGCTTTCCTTAGATCTACCGCCAGTTGGAGACCCTACATATGGGTCTAAGTCGCTAAGCCTCAAATTCAGTAGTGTAGAGTAATTGGACGGCGAGAAAAGCCACTGTTGGTTAACTGATGTGGGGTAAATACCTCTGTTACCCAAAATCGAAGTGTCTGAACAAACATCTAAGCAACATAGATTGGATGTGTCTTGATCCGCCATTCCTGCTCCGCTCGCTTAATTAAGTTTATCAGGTCAAACAGATGAGTCAGGACGACGATACGCCCAATAATAGCTATCGGAACAGTGAACGCCGCAAGATATTGTGGCCAAACGTCCCTTGGCTAGGCCACTTAGCAAGAAAGGCATCTCCTTGTGACAGTGGAGAATACTTCAGAGCCGACCCAACCATGAATGCAAACAGAGGGTCATCTGCAACTTCTTGTGTCGTTGGCTCCCTCAGCTCTATCCCGAGACAGCTCTCATAGTCTTTAGTTGCATCGATAACAACTTCTGCGTATGCCTCGAGCAGCTCTTCTGGATCGAGAACACATGCAATTTTAGCCACGTTAGCGCATCGGCGGTATAAGTCTCCGGCAGTCAATGCGTACTTATCGAGGGCAGAAACCTCACTTGCGCTAATCGGCAATGGATCGAAATCGATAGCGTCATCTGAATCCTCTAATAGAGCTTCGGTAATGCTAGCTATTTGATGCATTGTTGCGGGGCAAACCACGCGGCCACGCAATTCGCTATGTTCCGCATTACTTACAAGTACTTGACGATTCGCGTTTTGTGCTTCGAAGACAACGCTTTCTGCAGTAGCTGAACCTGTCGAAGCTATCTGAGATTCTATCTCGTCAGCTATACCAAGTACCGCGAGTATCGCTACGCCAAAGTGGTCGTCGAACTCGTCTGCCTTGAGCGGAGCATTGCCTCTAGACACAGCAAAGCTCGGCATCACACTTCCTAGTCGTGCAGCAATCGATCCTAGTTGCGCATTAGTCGACTCGAGACCAACAACTAACTTACTAATCTTGCGAAGAGATCGAGCAATTGAAACCAGTTTTGGGTTGATACCGACCTGCCTTATCGCAGCGACCATATTCTCATCCACAAAGAAATCGCCAGTCGACCTATAACCGTTAATAGAGAGGGCGTCGGTGAACTTGACAAGCTTCATCCGATTCAAAGCACTCTGTTCGAAGCCAAAGGGAATCGAGCTAATAACGTAGCCGCTCTTAGTTTGTTCAACTAGGCCTCTTTGAGCCCGCATCATCGGGTCTGGGTGGACATCCAGATAACAGAGCTGTTCCCGTTCTGCCGCCACTTAGATACCCCTACGATCGCCTTACTTTAAGGATACAGCGACTTTACAGGATCGCTTTAGCCGAAATAGTCAGGTTCGTTGCCTGGTTTCCACTTGATATTGCAGCCCATGCTTGGAATCTGATCTTGGGTGATGTCTCGCCCTGCTATCAAAGCGTCTGCAGCTTGGCGTAAGTCTGCGCCATCTGGGTCGACGCCGTTTCCTGGACGTGAACGGTCGAACTGTCCTCGATAGACAAGTTTGTGTGCATCATCGAACAGGTATAGGTCTGGAGTGCACGCAGCTTTGTAAGCCTTGGCAACATCCTGCGTTTCGTCGTAGAGATATGGCATAGCGAAACCGTGAGCAATTGCTTGTGCAGCTAAACGCTCTGGCGCATCGTCTGGATAACCCTCGACATCGTTAGAACAAATCGCCACCATTGCTATCTTGCCCTCATAGTCCTCTGAGAACTTTCCGAAAGCTGCTTCCATGTTTACCACGAACGGACAGTGAGCTGAAATGAAAGCTACTAAAAGTGGCTGAGAGCCAAATTCACTCAAGCTCACCTTCTGCTGCGTCATTGCATCCAACAACGCAAAATCAGGGGCCTGTGAGCCAAGTTCTAACATTTCTGAGTTAACTGCAACCATGAGTTACAACTTAGCAGGCTTCGCCCGCTCAGGCTCGATTCGGGATAACGGCTGGTTAGTGGTAGATTCTGACCATGAGAACGACTTTGAAAACTCTACTCCTAACAATCCTAATTACCTTTGGGCTAGGTGTTGGGCCAGCTGCAGCACAGGACATTTCGGTAGACCAGCTAGCCAGTGATGGCTTCTTCTTCGAAGAGCGTCAAGCACAAAACCTTCCAGCTGCAGCGAGCGCCAGCGATCTCAGTCGCCTAGGTGTAGTTACGATTGTTCTCGACTCTGGTGTTGCTGACTTCGCTCAAGCTCGAGCAACAAGCATTCTTGACTCATTGCAAACGACGACTGACCAATTCCACACTGTTATCGTTGTCGTGGACGACGGAACAGATAGTGGCGATAACGGAATCGGCATAGATTCAATTGTCTTAACTGAATCGCAACAAGACGCGATCCTTGATGCCATGGTTCCTCGCCTCATTGCGAACGACTTGGCAGATGCCATCGAAGCGGCTGAGAGTTCTCTGCCTGCTGAATTTGCGTCGCAAACCCCAGACATCGCCAGAGAATCGGGTGCTGCTACCTCTGGACTAGAAGCGGGAGCGCTCGGCGAAGACTCCTCTGTGTTTGGCTCTGATGCGAACGATGCATCTACCTCAGGTTTAGAACCCGGAGCACTCGATAGTGAAGTCACCGGCGAATCCTCAAGTGGGTTGGATCTAGACGAAGACACCACCACAGACACTGGGCGTTCAGGCGGAGGCTTCTCATTTGGTCGGATAATCTTCTGGGGTGTAATCATATTCATCGGCTACAAAGCACTTAAATGGTTTCTCGGTCGCAGGCGCAGAACTAACAGCCGAACACAACAAGTTCCAGAAGGTCATGGTCAAGGAGGCCCTTTTGGGCAGGGCCAATCGCAGAGCTCTGGCGGCCTTGGTGATGTTCTTGGTGGCGGCTCACGACGGCGTGGTGGTAGTGTGCTCGGCTCCATAGCTG
>CALJAE010000087.1 GCA_938028175.1 uncultured Acidimicrobiales bacterium | reverse complement strand
CCTGATGCTCACCCTATCTCTGGCAGTTTTGCCTTCACTGTGAATACAGAGGCACAATCGGTAGTGCCGGATGTTTCACAGTCGCCGGATGATGAGCCGCTTAATCCCGACGACTCAGTGGCCGAGTCAGAGCGTACTAGTGAAGCTTTAGACCTTGGATCCTTTTTGGACACAAGTAGCAACAGTGCCCCTTATGCGTCTTTGGTTGGGGCAATTGGAAGGGCGATTGGTTTTATTGGGACAGTGCTCGCACTTGGCGGCCTTGTCTTTGCCACCATCGTGTTGCGAGGGGCCGAAGGTGATATTCGAAGCGTCCTGAAATGGGTACGCCGTTCTGGGATACTTATCTTGGTTGGTGCAATCATTGAACTAGCGGGACAGCTAGGCCTAGGTTCAGTTAGTTGGTCGGTTTTGCAGACATCAGATGCCTATGGTCCAACTTTGAGAAGCAATTTTGGCACAGCCGTGATCCTCCGGGGCTTTGGCGGCATTGTATTAGGGTTTGGTGCCCTACCAAAAATTACTAAGGCAGTACTTGATGCTGATCCGATATTGGCCATCGAGAAGAAACTTAAGATTGGTGCTGGATCTCATCTGGCTATTGCTGCTGAAGATAAAACTACTGTCAACAAATTATTCGGTGAACCATACTTGCATAGTGGCGATCACGCTTGGAAACGAACACTCCCAAGTTCGCTCTATTCGCTAGTTTTTGCATCACCACTTTTGTTGTCTCATATACTTGCCGGTCATACAGTCAGCAAAGGAACACGCTGGATAAGCGCTTCGGTAGATATCGTGCATGTTATTGCCGGTGCTACTTGGGCTGGTGGTTTGTTGATGATGGCTTTGGTTCTCTGGAGACGTCACCGTCGTGGTGAAGATCTGAGGGCACTGCAGCTTGCGGTCCGTTTTTCTGTGGTTGCTGCAGCTGCACTTGTTGTAGCCGGCATTGCTGGTTTAGTTTTGACAATCACAATTTTAGATAGCCCATCTGAGCTTTGGTCCACACCTTGGGGTCGCTTGCTAATTGCTAAGACCGCAGTAGTAGCTGTTGGGGCCGTCGCCGGTGGCTACAACCACAAAGTTCTGATTCCACAAATGCTGGCATCTGAAACAGGTAACACCCTAGACTCAAAATTTAAACGCTCTGTGACTATCGAAGCCATCGTCCTGACTGTAGTGGTAGTTATAACGGCGTTTCTTGTGGGCGCCTCGTCGGTTTAGTAGGCCGGTTGTTCAACCTTTGAAGTTTCGCAACCTCAGGCTGTTGCCAATAACAAATAGCGATGAAAGGCTCATTGCAGCAGAAGCTATCATCGGGTTTAGAATTCCAAAAGCTGCTAAAGGGATAGCGGCTGCGTTATAAATAAACGCCCAAAAAAGGTTCCCCTTAATTATAGAAAGGGTGTGCCTTGCCAAGCTAATTGCTGTCGAAACTGCTTCTAGATCGCCGTTAACAATAGTAAGGTCAGACGCCGCTATTGCAACGTCTGTGCCTGTGCCAATAGCGATGCCCAAGTTCGCCTGAGCTAGGGCAGGTGCATCGTTTATTCCGTCGCCGACCATTGCAACGTGCTTGCCTTGCTGTTGCAGTTCTCTAATAACATCTGCCTTGTCTTGCGGTAATACCTCGGCGATTGTTTGGTTTACGCCAACTGCTTCACCCACAGTTTTGGCTGTTTGCTCGTTGTCGCCCGTTAGTAAAATAGTCTTTAGGTCTTGATTCTTTAGAGCGGCGATTGCTTTGGCTGAAGTTGGTTTGAGTGTATCTTTAACAACGAGAGCAACCTCGGCTAGTTGATTGCGTCCCGCAAATACCACCGTGGATCCTTCGGCCTCGGCAACTTGGGCTTGTTGTTCCAGGCCTTCTACCAAGTTCTCAAATAAGCTTCGTTTTCCAACACTGATTGCTTGTCCGTCAACCGTGCCTTTGACGCCACTGCCAACAATGTTTACAAAATCTGTAACTTGGCTGTGTTTGCTAGTTGACTTGGCAATCGCACTACCGACGGGGTGTTCAGATTTAGCTTCAAGCGACCCTGCCAGGTCAAGTAGTTCCTGTTGGTTTCCAGCTGGTGCAATGACCTTGCTCAACTCCATACGGCCTTGTGTGATGGTGCCAGTCTTGTCCAACACAACAGTGTCGATAGATCGTGTGTCTTCTAGTACCTCACCACCTTTTATGATGATGCCAAGCTGCGCTCCACGTCCTGTCCCAACCAATATTCCGAGTGGCGTGGCTAAACCTAAGGCGCACGGGCAAGAAATTATTAGTACAGCGACCGCAGCCGTAAAGGCCTGGTTTGTGTCTCCAGTGACTGCCAGCCAAATAGTTAAAGTGGCGACAGAAGTGGCTATAGCTACCGGTACGAAAACTGCTGAGACTTTATCGGCTAGGCGTTGGACGTGTGCTTTGCTTCCTTGGGCCTGCTCAACGAGCTTGATAATTTGTGCCAGCATGGTTTCATGGCCAACTTTGGTGGCCTCCACTACTATTGAGCCGTTTGTGTTTATGGTCGCACCAATTACATCGTCACCAACGCCAACTTCTACCGGTACTGGTTCGCCGGTGACCATCGAAGCATCAACACTTGAGTGACCTTCAACAACAGTTCCATCAGTTGCTATCTTTTCCCCAGGTGCCACCACAAATTGCATGCCCACAGCCAGCTCATCTAGCTTTATCTGTCTGCCGCCTTTTAGGATAACTGTTTTGACGCTGAGATCGGCCAGCGCTCGGATAGCGTCGCCGGATCGTCTCGTGGCCCTAGCTTCGAACCATTTTCCGAGCAAAATTAGAGTAACAATTACTGCACCAGTTTCGAAGTAGATGTGGCCTCCATCTAAACTCGTAACAACTACGACCATTGACCAAAGCCAAGATGACAGCGTTCCCATAGAAACTAAAGTGTCCATTGTGGTAGTGAGGTGACGTAAGCTGACGGCTGCGGCTTTATGAAACAGCCAGCCAGACCAAAAGATAACCGGGGTAGACAGTGCTGCAACAGCAAGCTCGTAACCCTCAAACTGTAAAGCTGGAACCATTGAAAGTAGTAGGGCGGGGATAGTCAACACAATGGCAACGGTTGCTCGGCGTAGAAGTTCCGTTTCCCAATTTCTATTGTCATGAACATGGTTGTGTTGATGAGCGTCGGCGTCGTTTGGCTTTACCTTGTATCCAAGGGTAGCAATTGCCGAATGAAGATCGTCTTGAGGTAACCCGGTTGAATGGTTGACTGTGGCGGTGCGGGTTGCAAAATTTACATTAGCTGACTCAACCCCTGAAACGGCCGTCAACTTACGCTCGATTTTGCTTGCACAAGCGGTGCAGGTCATTCCCTCAATATCTAGTTGTGTTTGAATTGGTTTAAGGCTCATGTTAATACACTAGACCTTCTAGTGGGTCGAAGGTCAAGAGCCTCGTGTGTAGACGAAGCACGGGACTATTCGGACCGTCAAGGAGCTGGAGGATCTAGAAAAAAGGTTTAGGGACTGGTGAAGGGAAAAATCAGAAAGTCAGAATTCGGTGACAATATCGAGATCAACTAACAGGGTTTTACGTCAGCCGGGAAGCTTCAAACTGTTGTCAGTAGTAGTCTGCTGATCATCGTCGTCGATGCCTGATGTGGTAGCGCCATCAGCAGCAACCCAATCATCCAAACCGCCAATATTTACTAGGTTTGTGTACCCGGCTGTTTGCATAATTTTAATCGCCTGGCCAGAACGGTTGCCAGTTCGACAATAAACATAGATCTCAGCATCTTTATCGATATCGGGTAGTTCGTCTTGTTTGAGGTGTTCTTCTAGACCCCAGTGGACGGCACCGGTTGCGTGTGACTCATTCCACTCTTCATCAGTACGTACATCTAATACAAACACGTTGTCTTGAGATTGACGTTCCATAGCTTTAGCGATTTCCGCATCCAAGTCTTCTGGAATCACAGACATATCCTCAACTGTTTCCGACGGTTCGGTAGAGCCCGAATTGTCTGTTTGTGCAGTGTTGGCTGATGGTTGCGAGCTAGTTTCTGAAGAACAGGCCGATACCGCAATCATTATTGCTGCTAAACCTATTGACAGTTGTCTAATTGTTTTTTTGTTCATTTCAAATCAACTCCTTGTGTTGATAGATATTTTCTATCGCTTGAGATATTCGTATTCGGTTTAGATGACGTCAAAAGTAGTCATCATCCCAGCCTCTGCATGTTCTTGTATGTGACAATGGAGCGCCCATTCGCCTTTGTCTAAGGGTACTAGCCCGATTTCAATTGTTTCCCCTGGAGTAAGGAGGACAGTATCTCTGAAGTAGTTCTCTTTAACTGGCTGATCGTTTCGTGAAATGACCTTAAAAAATTGTCCGTGAAGATGCATTGGGTGGAGTAATTGTGAATCATTCTCGAATCGGATTTTCTGAAACTCGCCGTGTTTCATTTCATATGAGTCATATTCGGGGAATACTTTCCCATTGATTGCCCATGCAGGTTTGCCTGCGTCGCTAGCTGCTGACAAGACATAGGTTTTGTCAGCAGAAATTCCTAAAGCCTGGCTCCAGACCGGTACAGTCAAATTTTCTGGGTACTCAAAGCTTGGCGTTTTGACCGGGTCTCCCTCGACGATGATTTTGGCCAACTGGATTGAGTCTCCAGTGAAGTTGTCGGTTACCTCTAGCGGCGTACTTGATTCGGGAATTATAAGATCTACGTCTATTCTATTTCCAGGTGCAAGAGTGAAATCGTCAGCCGCAATCGGTTCGCCAACTCTTAAGCCATCGACTGAGATGATCGTGGCTTCCATTCCATCGAATGCTGGTTGATAGATTCGCGCATTAGACGTGTTAATTATGCGTAGGCGTATCCGCTCGCCTGGTTTGGCGGTAAGAGTCTCCGACGTTGACCCATTTACAGTAAATATGTTTCCCCATCTGCCATTGTGGGTGATGTCATGAGTGGCATCGAAATCTTGATATAACTGTTGGTCTTGGTCTAGGAGCCAATCATCTAGCACCCAGACGACATCCTGCGAGTAATCTTGCGGAGTTTGCTCTTCAACTATGAGGGTTCCGTATAGGCCGCGCTCTAATTGTTCGTTGCCTCTGGTGTGTGGGTGGAACCAAAAAGTTCCAGCGTCTGGTGGTGTGAACTCGTATGTAAAGACTTCGCCAACCTATATTATACAGTGGTGTGTCCAGTTCAATCGTGACGATATTACCTTCAACAACAATCGCCAATTTAGCATCGCCATGTGTATGAGAACCCGCAGATCG
>CALJAE010000086.1 GCA_938028175.1 uncultured Acidimicrobiales bacterium | reverse complement strand
GGTGTTCTCGCCATAAAGCTCGCCAACAGTTTCTTCAACTGTGTTGAAAATTATGCCCTTCATTCTTTACTCCTTAAGTTGGTCGTAACTGCGTGATAGGTAGACCTTGTGGCTTCGATCTCTCTACCTAGTTCATGTCTTTGTTCTTCACTAGGTTTAGCAACCTGCTGGTCCAGGGCTTTACAGATAGACGCAAGCTCTGTCGCCCCAAGCAAAGCTGCGCTGGAGCTAAGTGTGTGTGCGATCCGCTTTAATGACTCGGAATCTTTCGGCAGCTGAGTTTCTAAGACCGTTTTCAGGTGTTTGCTCAGCTCGTTTAGGAAAGTATCTACGAGTTGAAGAACTATGGAAGTGTCTCCGAGCGTAAGAACCAGTTCATCAATTACCAATGCTGGATCGGCGGGCAGAGGTTTAGCTTCTGGTTCTATACCTTCGAGTACTCTAGAAATGCCCGCTGCCATTTGTTCTAGCGAAACAGGCTTCCTCAAGAAAGAAGTCATACCCGCAGCCATGCACTCTTCCTCATCTGAGATGAGGGCATTGGCGGTTACTGCAATGATCGGAGGCTGTGGCTCGATAGTACTGTCTTGGCGGATTCTTCTAGTTGCTTCCAGCCCGTCGATGCCAGGCAGATTCCAATCCATCAATATCGCACTAAATCCCTGCTTCGCAATCTCAACTGCCTCTTCGCCGGTCCCAACAATTACAGTTTCGTAGCCAAGCATTTCTAGTTGAGTCCTAGCCAACAGCTGATTTACCTGATTATCTTCTACAACTAAGATTTTGCCGCCAGTACCCGAGCTTGCTGGGTCAGCTTTGAAGTCTGTCGATCTATTTGCCGTTTGAAGGTTTGCCACGAAAGTAAATTCGGAACCTCGTCCTGGCTCGCTTTCAACGCCGATATAACCACCCATTAAGCGTGCGAGCTCTGAGGAAATAGGCAATCCGAGGCCAGTCCCGCCAGCGGTTGAATGTGCCTGAACAAATGGGTTGAAGATTGGGCCAATCATGTCTGCTTCGATACCTGGCCCTGTGTCTTGAACAACACATGCGATAGTGCCCTCAAGTACTTTTAGCGATACAGTGACCGACCCTACGGAGGTAAACTTAACTGCGTTGCGCACCAAGTTGCGTACCACCTGCCCGTACCGGGTGTGATCACCAACGAGGTGCTGCGGTACTTCGGGATCACACTCAAAAGTGAGTGATACCTGTTTGCTTTCAGCAAGCGGTCGAGATGATTCAACAACATTTGCTACTAATTCAACCAACGCAAAAGGCTGCTTCTCTAACTCAAGTCCTGCTTCGGATACTCTTGAATAGTCGAGTAAGTCGTCTATTAGCACTCGCAGCGTTGAAGCTTCAGTCTGAAGCGCCTGAACTAGTCGTTTGTCTTCTTGGCGAATCTCCCGAGACGCTAGAACCTCCGTAAGCCCAAGAATTGCGTGCAAGGGACCCCGAATCTCATGGCTAGCATTCGCCAGCAGTCGCAAAGGCGGCACCTCGCTAGCTATAGGGGTTGTTGACGGTTGGACGGTCACCCTTATTAAGTCGGCTCTCATTGTTGATGAATGAGCAGATTGAGTGACATATATAGGACTATTACTGCCCTAAAAGCTTGGTTTATGGCGTCTAAGGCCGATTGGATACTCATGTCGGCAGTTTCTGATCAACAACCTGAGCTTATTGGGTTACTTGACCATCCCAAATTGCATAAAACACCGTTGCGTAAGCTTTTAGCTGCTGCGCTCATTATCGGACTCGTTTTCCATGGGACCCTGTTGTTTACTGGTTCCTTCACTGAAACTTACGACGCCTTTATTCACATATTTCTGGGCGACCACTACGCAAGGGATTGGTTTTCTACTTGGGATCAACGTTGGTATACAGGTTTCACCACAGCTTCCTATCCGCCAGCAGTACATATGGGGATCGCTGCAGTTGGATCGCTTTTCGGAGACTTACGTATTGGCTTCGTCGTCGTCATGCTCGTCGGTGTATTGCTATTGATCCTCGGTGTATATCGGTTTAGCAGGCTTTGGGTTGGGTCACGAGAGGCTGGCATTGCTGCGCTATTAGCGTCCCTAGCTTCTGGAATTGTTGAGGCCACTCACCTATTTGGACAACTCCCAACGATTTGGGCACTCGGCCTTCTGTTGAATGCTTCTTGGCATGTTGGGCGTTACGTAAAGTTCGGGCATAGGCAAGATCTAATTTTCTCCATTGCGTTACTTGCAGCCACCACTGCCGGTCACCATGTCACCACCTTGTTCGGTTCTGTGTTTTTTCTTGGGCCAGTCATTGTCTATGCCCTACTTGTTTCAAGCAGGCCAACCAAAAAACTGTCTGGACCGATAACAGCGTTGGCTATCCGACGAGTCGCAGCTTCGCTATCAGAACTTAGGCGGTCAATTGTCTTAACCCTCTCCACTGTCCTGTTGCTAGTTGTAGTTGTACTCCCGTACTGGCTCTGGACTGCGAATGATCCGATAACTCAGATACCAATCCCACATGGAAGTCGAGCAAACTTTCTAGCCGATCTAAACCTAGGGCTCATCTTCTTTGTCATCCCTTGGGGTCTATTCCTGTTTGGACTTCCTGCATCCGGCCTGCACTACCTACGACAAAGACAATGGCCGTTGGCAGCCTCGCTGGG
>CALJAE010000085.1 GCA_938028175.1 uncultured Acidimicrobiales bacterium | reverse complement strand
ACACCATGATCCAGTAGCGTTCTTGACACCAGTGACACTACTTCTAGATCCTCTTGGAGCTCTCGGGCTCGAGTGGGGGCTAAGCCGGTTGCGTCCATATCGTCTAGTCGGCGTGATATCTGGAATAGGTCTATTTCGAGGTCTTGGTCTAGTGGCTGTTGCAGCGCCTCTGCTATCTCCTGGTGAGCGCTGGCTAACCGGCTGTGTCTTTCGAATTGTTGTTCGATTATGCTCAGTTCATTGAGAGGGCAGTCGTACTGTAGTGTTTCTCCAAATAGCGCACTCTCTTCAGGCGACATGGTGCCTAGAACTTCAAGGGCTTCTTTAATCAGTTGAAAAGTGGCGTTAGCGTTAACATTGCTGTTAATCGAGATAAATATGTCTCCGTCTCTGGCGGAAAGCTGAACTCTCGGTTGGTTGGAGTCGGCCAGTTCGATACGGATCGAGTTATTGGAAATGTGCTCAGAGACTTCGTCAGAGTCTAGGTTTGTGGTTTCGGTCACGACTCCGCAGCCAGGAGGTAGTCTATAAAATCCTAATAGCCTGGGTAGCGGTAGGTCCGCTTCAAGCTCGAGGATTTCTATAGTCCGTTCGGCTATTGCGGTTAGGACTTCAGCCTCGTTCGGCGTAGATCCTTGGATGTATGTGCCGAAGTTTTCTGGGTTGAATTCGACAAGAGGTAACGTCGCTTCCGTAGCTGGAGTTGGCTCACCGAGCCTCAATATCATCCTGTCATCGATTTGATCTTCAAAAATGGATGTAAAGCTCGGTCTTATAGTCGGTTCGAAATCGAAAGTCACATCTCCTGTCTCAGGAAGCCTCGAGAGGGCGTTAATTATCTCGAGGGTGATATCGTCAACGGTTGCTGTAACAGGCGGAATTGTAGAGGTGACTGTAGGCGTAACCGTAGTAGTGGGTGAGGGCCCTTGGTCGGCTGTTTGGTTATCGGAGGTACAGGCAGCTAGTAGCGCCAACAAGAGCCATTTTTTACTTACCGCCATTGCCTTATCCCACCGCTATGTGCCCAACAATTTCAGTGTAGCGATGTAAAGGCAAATCGATACACTGAGAACGTGGGTACAAAAGGGCGGGAAGAATCGAATTCATCTACTTTCGATGCTGGACCACCGAGATTCGATCAAGAGCAACTAGACGTGGGGGAATCCATTTTGGATCCGCCTAGCAAGTTGCATCCTTTGCAGGGAAGGTTCGATCTCGATCCAAAAGATCCAGATCCACCGACTCAAGTAGTTTCCAGACGGCAGCTCTTGGGACTAAGTATTAAAGGTGTAGGAGCCCTAGGTCTTTTGGGGGCAGCGTGGGTAGCTCTTAGGCCATCTGATTCGGTAACAGAAGAGCCATCTGATTCAACTGAGCCTGTAGAAGGTCTTGCAGAGCTCGCGGCTGACGTCCTGACACGCAATAAAGTCGTTGCAGCAAGTGGCATCACCGATGCTGAGCGATCCTTTATTGCTGCAATTCTTGATTCTAGTAACTTCAGTCTCGCAGAGTTTTTTGATCTAGAGTCAATTCGGATCGAACGCCCGAATCCTGGTTCGCCTATCCTTGGGACAGCACGGCGTCCTAACAACCATGGATTCCCTGGGCGAATCACTCTGTTCATTACTGAAAACGAGAACCGGACGGAACAGGACTGGGTAGATCTCTTCCTTCAGGTTAGGGGTACCTTGGCACATGAAGCAGGGCACCAATGGGATTTCCTTTCCGACGAAGGAGATGCCGTGAGAGAGAGAATCGAATTCGGAGATGGGTTAGTGCCAAATGAAACTCGCATCCGCTTTTCTTCGATCGTTGGGTTGCCAGAGCCACTGAGGGATCCATGGTTTATATCTGGGGACTTCAATTCTGATCCACCTGGGTCTTCGATGTGGGCTGAGTATGTGGGGAAGCTCCTATACGACACCCCATTGAACTATCGGTCTGATGTGGCGCAGCTAGAAGGTCCGCAACTACAGGCGCTCATGGAATGGCTAGCTTATATTCTGGAGATTCCTCGTTCGAAGACAGACTTTCTTGCAAATAGGGAGCCACTTTCTAGATTGCCATATTCCTTCATTTCCGACCTAGATCAGCAGCGATATCAGGCGCAGCAGGTAGATCCATGGTTGCAAGACAGAGAAATCGAATTTACGGTTATCGATAGGGCGCCGGGCGAGTTAAATCAGTCGTCAGTATCGTCGTCAGAAACGATAGGTCGCTAGTGAGAACGTTGGTGGAAATAACGCGGGCGCTGTTCCCAATCGGCATTGCAGCCGTTTCTGTCGGTTTGCTGTTGAACATAGGGCCAAGGTTTCTTTCGCCAGTGCCTGTAGCACTGCTGATTGGAACAGTGGTTGGCGTTATGGCAGCTAGTAGAGGCCTTGCTTTTAAGGTCCTGGGGCCCGATGAACAACAGCAAGCGATGATGGTGGCTGCAAACAGAGTTCACTGGCAGCTTCCATGTCGCATTCGGATAGGAGAACAGAAGGGTGCAGAGTTAACGTCTGTGGAAATACAGGGCTTTGCTGAGCTAAACCCTAGTCAAGTGGAGAGTTTATTCGAGGTGTTCTTTGCTGGCATGTTCGCTGAGTTGAACCGAGACTATATTTTGGATGAGAAGCATGGTCTCGAGTTCAGAATCTTCGATGAAACTAATGGCCATGGTAGTGACACTTTTAACCTCAGAACCTTTGACCTTAGCCAACTAATGCAAGCGCACTCACAGATGCAGGTCTACCAAGGTGAAATGCCGGCCAATGACCCAGTGGAGAAATCAATCCCTCAAGACGCAAAAAATCCCACCAAGCCAAAGTCGAAGCTATCCCGCAGAGCCCCAGGTGCGGGTGCTAGCGACGG
>CALJAE010000084.1 GCA_938028175.1 uncultured Acidimicrobiales bacterium | reverse complement strand
TAGGCGAACCCGGCGCTTATTGCATTAATTAGGCTGCTTGTTTAATTTATTCCTCGTCGACTTCTTCATCAAAGTCGCTTTCCGAGGCAACATTGATTTTGCTAAGCACTAGCTGAGCGATTAGAGCGTGACCGACATCGTTAGGGTGTAGCCCATCGTCGAGTAGCTCGGTTTCTTCGAGGCTCTGTACAAAGTATGGGAATACGGGAACGTAGGTAACTTCTTGTTCTTTAGCTACTTCTGCAATAGCTGTTTCCATGATTGCTAGGTCAGTGTTTAAGTAGGTTGCATCTACCCAGTCAACAGGAGCTGTGCGACCTTCATCGACAGCTGGAACGCCCAACATGATGATCCCGTCAGTTACCGGCTTCATGCGTTCAACGATTGCGTTGAGGTTCTTCTTCGATTTATTCTCAGTGACTTGGAGCTCTGTTGGCTTGCGAGCACAATCGTTGGTGCCGATTGCGATTATCAAGAAGATCTCCTCGTCCTCCCATTCTCGAGCTGCTGTTTCGGCCTCAATTCTTAGTAAGAGATCTTCAGTGGTGTCGCCTGAAACTCCAAGGTTGTAGACAGTTGGATAGTCCAAGTCGGGGTTCTGAATAGCTTCTCGACCGAAGTGAGCGTTTATTCTGGCCACCCAACCACCTTCTGAATCTGAATAGCCGTGGGCAATGCTGTCACCAAATACACAAAGAATCATGGCAGTTACACTAGTCGATGGGCTGTGCTGAGTTGGCGAGCGAATCTTGTGAAATTAACTTGCAGTACCTTAGTAATCGGCTATTGTCTTATCTATGAACCAAGCACCTAAAGCAACTCTTCTCAACTCGGTTGTTCTAGGTATTGTGGTGCTGACATAGCGCATACTTGGGGTTGGAAAATCCATGTATGCGCACCGAACCTCCCAACGGGAGGCTTTTTAATTTTTAGACAAGAAGTTCGAGACAAGTAAGTAAGAAAATGGGAATAGAAGAAAATTTTAAACCGGCAGGAGAAAATCAGATAAACGGGGCGCAAGCGGTTATCAAATCGCTTGAAGCTGAAGGCGTAGAGGTGATATTTGGGTATCCGGGTGGAGCTATTCTGCCGGTGTATGACCCAATCGTTGACACCTCAATTCGTCACGTTCTAGTACGTCATGAGCAAGGTGCTGGGCACATGGCCGAAGGTTACGCCCATGCAACAGGTAAGCCGGGAGTTTGTGTGGTAACTAGTGGTCCTGCGGCAACTAATGTGGTGACTCCTCTAGCAGATGCATATCTAGATTCAGTGCCGATGGTGTGCATCACAGGCCAAGTGGCTCTGCCAAGTATTGGAACAGATGCATTTCAAGAGTGTGACACAACGGGAATCACCCGCTCGATTACCAAACACAATTATCTGGTGACGAAAGCAGAAGATATTCCTCGAACGATAGCCGAGGCATTTCATCTCGCTACTAGCGGACGTCCAGGGCCGGTCTTAGTAGATATCCCTAAGAACATTACTGCACACAACAACCCTGACTCGTATTTCGACTGGTACTACCCTGAAGGGGTTTCGCTTCCTGGCTATAACCCAATGCTGGAACCTACTGAGGAGTCGATAGCAGAAGCCGTTGAACTAATTACTGCAGCGGAACGCCCTGTTCTATACGTAGGAGGTGGAGTTCTCAAAGCAAGAGGGGCAGAAGTATTAATCGAACTGGCCGAACTATGTGACATTCCAGTAGTTACTACTTTGATGGCACGAGGAGCTTTCCCCGACAGCCATGAATTGAACTTAGGCATGCCTGGAATGCACGGCAATTACACTGCAACTACAGCCATTCAAAAGTCAGACCTATTGATAGCAATGGGCTCGAGATTTGATGATCGGGTGACTGGAAAGGTCGGAGCGTTTGCAGCCGACGCAAAAGTAATTCACGTTGATATCGATCCAGCTGAACACGGAAAGATACGTCAACCAGACGTTTCGGTCGTAGGGGACTGTCGCTTAGCTATGGAAGCGATGGTCTCGGGGCTAAAGAGCCGTAAGTGTGAGTCACACGATGACTGGCGCACGACAGTTGCTAAATGGCAGGCTGACTATCCACTCGTCTACGAACAGTCATCAGAGGGCGAATATTTGAAGCCACAATATGTGATCGAACGCCTTCGAGATTTAAGTCCACCAGACACCATCGTCACAGCTGGTGTCGGACAGCATCAAATGTGGGCTGCTCAATACTGGAATTTTGACCATCCATATACGTGGATCAACTCTGGCGGGCTCGGGACTATGGGGTTTGGTATTCCGGCAGCGATTGGAGCTAAGGCGGGTATGCCAGATCGCACCGTTTGGTGTATCGATGGTGATGGCTGCTTCCAGATGACTGCTCAAGAGCTGATTACTGCTAGCGCAGAGAAGATTCCGGTTAAAGTAGCGCTTATCAACAATGCATACTTGGGAATGGTTAGGCAGTGGCAGGAGCTCTTTTACGAGGAGCGCTTCTCAGAAGTCGAATTTGGATACGACATGCCTGACTATGTTAAGTGGTCTGAATCAATGGGTTGCGCAGCATTTAGGGTTTCAGAAGCTTCCGAAGTTGATGATGTAATTAATCAGGCAAACGCCATTAACGATCGTCCAGTTGTGATCGATTTCCGTTGCCAAAGCGAAGAGAAGGTTTATCCGATGGTCACAGCGGGTGGCAGTAACGACAATGTCATTCTCCATCCGAGCCAGGATCAGGAGGGGCAATAATGAAGAGAGCCGATATCAACCCATCACTTCAAACACTAGGAGTTTTGGTAGAAAACAAGGCCGGAGTTCTTGCTCGAGTCGCAGACCTATTTGCACGCAGAGGATTTAACATTCATAGTCTCGCTGTTGCTCCGACTAAAGATCCTGCATTTAGCCGTGTCAATATCTGTGTAAACGTTGACTCAGCTCCACTAGAGCAAGTAGTGAAACAGCTATTCAAGTTGGTGAATGTGGTTGAGA
>CALJAE010000083.1 GCA_938028175.1 uncultured Acidimicrobiales bacterium | reverse complement strand
ATGTTGGAGCAAGCTTATGGTCAGCTACTAGTTATAAGCGGCTAAGAGAAGATGCTCTCGAAGTAGAACGCTGGAACCGACTCCACCCAACAGAAACACAACGCACTGCTTACGTTACAGAAGCTCTAGATCAATCTGCAGGCCCAATTGTGGCAGTCAGCGATTACATGAGAAGTGTTCAAGAACAAATTCAACCGTTCTCTCCACGTAGCTTTCTAGCACTCGGCACAGATGGTTTCGGCCGATCTGACGAACGCACAGCGCTTAGGCGATTCTTCGAAACGAACACCCCACATATTGTGGTGGCTGTTCTTTCAGAGCTAGCTTCGACTGGCGCCATACCAGCCGAAATAGTGGCGAAAGCAATAACCGAATACGGAATTGATACTGAGGCCGCTGCGCCTTGGACTAGATAGTTCCGTCAGCCGCTATAGAGCCAGCTAACGTTATCTCTCGGTCTAACCAACCCAACAGCACAGCGACAGCTCTAGGGTCGTGCTTAAGTTGATGGGCTCCCCCGTCGATAAACCGAAGGTCTGCGCCGCCATGCTCGTCGGCTATGATTCGGGCGTCGAAATGAGGTACGACTGAATCCTGCGAGCCGTGAATTACCATAAGCGGCTTGGGCGAAAACTCGCCCGCCGCAACAACTGCCCTAACTTGAGACAGTTCGGCTTGCCACTCCTCTACATCGGTAGGAAACTTTTCATCAGTGACCGCTCCGATCTGCCTTGCGAAACTCAGAAGGTCTTTCGGATTCGCATGCCAGTCATCAAAATCGGCAGGAGAACCCAGAACTACTACTCCATCGACTGACTCCACCTGAGTGGCTGCAGCCAAACCAACTGCGCCTCCTGTACCGAATCCAACCACCCAGACATGGGTTATTGAATGTTCTTCGACGAGGTACTTGATTGCTGCAGTCGCATCTTCGACCCAGCCTTGCAAAGCAAAGTTGCCTTCTGACCCAGCGCATCCCCGCATCCCAAGCACCAGAGCCTTGCAATCAATTTGAGATACCGCTCGAAGCGCTAAGGCATCTAGTCCCGAAGTGACCAACTTTGCCTGTAAGTCACTAGACGGAAAGCCATGCAAGATAAGAACTGCATGCTTTACCGAGATTGCTGTGTCAACTTCATAAATTTGAGCGGTTAGTTCTAGTTCGCCAGAGGAGACTTTAACTTCAGCAATTTGTGGTTCAGCATTCATATTGGATTGACCAGTTTAACCACAGTATCGGTTACACAGTTAACAAGCTAGAATCGAGTTGTGCCTTTCTGGCTTCTTCTTACTTGCATGTTAATTGCGGCGCTTATTTCGTGGGTCACTGTTGGCTACGCCGTTCGCCGAGTGACGACCACCCCACCACAAATCGTGTTCGATGCACAAGAATCCATAGAATATGCTGCACAAGCCCTTCCAGACAGCATCACGGGCGATATCTCTTACGTGGAACTTCAGAAAGTGCTACGACTTCACCTTGAGTGGCTGCAAGCGTTTCACTGGTCTCCAGAAGGAGCATCAAAGACTCCCATCGTGTTTGATGAGCTAGAGCCCATCGACTACATCAAAGAGCGTGCAGGCGCTATGGACTTCCATATCGACTCTGAATATCTGGAACCCATCTTGAAGAGTCACTACGACTACTTAGCGGCAATTGGGGCAATCCATACCCAAGACAAATCAACCACTGAGTTAGACCTGAGGTCAGCCAAGGAACTAACTAAGTAGCTACGTCATTTGGAACGATTGACAAGCCCTGAGTATCCGGGGCGAGCAGAAAGAACTTTCCTCCTGGGAATTCCATCGCACTCATTGTTTCATAGAACTCATCGGTTCCTAGAAGGCCAACACTCGGACCAGCCCCCGACAGCCACGCCATGTGTAGTCCTTCGACACTCTGACTTTTAGAAAACACGGTCTCAGAGTCTGGGCAACATGCCAACCTTGTTTCTTGATGAATACGTTCTCCACAAGATCTAAGTCTTTCGAAGTCTCCCTCGTAGAAACAAGATAGAACCCGAGCTGTACTCTCGATATTTACTACAGCGTCAGCAAGCGAAACTTCGGCCGGTAACTTCTTCCTTGAATTATCAGTAGAACTAGATTTAGCAGCGATCCAAAGCAGCAGCTTTTCAGGTAGCGACGCTTTGACCTGGTGTGAGTCTTGCTTTGTCGCGATATTTAGACCACCATAAACTGAGCCAGCAGCGTTGTCGCCGTGCCCCTCTAACTCAGCAACTATTTCAAAAACCTTTGATTTAGAGTCTTCTAAATCGTTTCCTTTTTCACAAAGAGCAAGTCCCGCCCCAACACTCCTAGCTGCAGCTGAGAAACCAAGTCCACGCCCTGGCTCGAGGTTATGACTAAACCAGACTTGCCCTGTTCCGCCTGCCGCCTCGTAAGCTTGCCGGATAATTGATGCAGAGCCCTCAGGGCTTCCTTCACCGCTATTGGAAGCGTAGACATATCGCTCTAATCCGAGTCCGAAACAATCAAATCCTGGACCTAAGTTTGCTGTAGAACCGGGAGCTCGAAGTGTGATTTGTTGTGACATTCGGCCCTCACTATAGCATCATTGAGCTTTCGGGCTGAGAGCTAACCTAGACTCGTAGTGTGTTTTCACAAAGCTACGGATGGAACCCAGCTACAAAAGAAGCTGTTGAGTCTTTACAAGAGTCGTTCCCGGAAAGACTCGTTGGGCGTGTTCGTCGTTCAGAACGAGACTGGGACGTCGTAGAAACATCAGATGGACCAGTCAACTGTGAAAGAAGACTGGGTTCATTTGGCGACTACATAGAACCTGGTGTCGGCGACTGGGTTTTGGTCTCAGAAGACTCAACTCAAGAACCGCCTCAATTTATTATCGACACGGTCATCGACCGTCAAAACGAGATACTGCGGCGCCGCTCTCAACCAGGGGCAGTCCGCAGCCAAGCAATTGCCACAAATATAGACACTCTCGGTTTGGTTGTTGGCCTCGACCAGGGTCTAAACAAATCTCGCTTGATTCGCTCGATAATACTTGCTTTGAATGCCGAGGCCACTCCAACGCTAATTCTGACAAAAGCTGATGCTGTTAAGCAGAAGAAGATCACCAAGGCATTGCGGATTGTTGATGAAGTCGATCATCTCGATACCGTGTTTGTGATCGACTCATTCAACCCTGAACAAATCAAGCCTGTCTATGAAGCTTTCGCTGGCTCCGAACCAACAACTGTTGCACTAATGGGCGCGTCTGGTGCTGGCAAATCGACTCTAATTAATTCACTCTGCGGAACTGAACTCGAAACCCAAGAAGTACGAAAGCAAGACTCTCGTGGGCGCCATACAACTACGTTTCGAGAGATGCACCCATTCGCCGAGCAGTCAGCAATCATTGATACCCCGGGGATTCGAGCGATTGGGCTATGGAAAGCCGAGCATGGCATCTCTGAGTACTTTCACGAGATCACCAACGCCATCCAGAACTGCGAGTTTTCACGATGCACGCATGCTGGCGAACAGGGCTGTGGTCTAGACGAAGCTCTTAGTCAAAGCCAGATAGACGATGAAAGCCTTGATCTTTGGAGAGCTCTACTCGAAGAGAACTCTGAAACTACCGACGACTAGCTTCGAAAGCCTGTACAGCTTTGTCGAGATGCTCTTGCATCTGAGATCGAATATCTGCGGTAACGCCGGGGATCTCATCACGGCCAAGCTTTGAGCCCTCTGCTACGACTTCAATCGGGGCCCCTATCGAAACAGCCACTTTAGTTTTCTTGGGCCACTTGGCCTCAGGTGGCAAAGCATACTCGGTGCCATAAATAGCCATCGGAATGATCTTGGCATTCGATCGAGAAGCCAACCAAACCGGGCC
>CALJAE010000082.1 GCA_938028175.1 uncultured Acidimicrobiales bacterium | reverse complement strand
GGTGTAGACGGCTTAGCTCTCACCGAACATGGACGTGAAGTCTTCGCCGAGTGTGACACTATTATCCACTCCGCCGCTACCGTTAGTTTCGAGGCGCCACTTCACTTGGCTGTCGAAGTCAACTTACTCGGTCCAACCCGCCTAGCTCAAACCGCTAAGGACTTGGGAAGTAAACCACACTTGGTTGCTGTCTCAACTTGTTATGTCGCTGGCAACCGACGTGGCGAAGCTGACGAAGAACTTCTAAGTGACACTCCATTCTCTATCGATGTTGACTGGAGACAAGAAGTCATCGCTGCCAGAAGAACTAAGAGCGACGCAGATGCTCAGTCTCGATCTTCAGAGAAGCTGGCCGAATTTCAGAAACAAGCTGCTCAAGAAATCGGTGCTGCCGGAAAGCCTCTACTGGCTGCAAAGACAGAGCAGCTACGTCAAAAGTGGGTTGCCGATCAGCTAGTCGAAGCAGGCCGAGCTCGAGCCCGATCACTTGGCTGGCCTGACGCATATGTATATTCCAAGGCTTTGGGCGAAAAGGCACTCTCAGAATTTTCTGATGAGATTCCAACATCAATCGTTAGGCCTTCAATCATCGAATCAGCTTGGGCAGAGCCAACACCGGGTTGGATCAAGGGCTTCCGCATGGCGGAGCCTCTAATTATTTCTTATGCTCGTGGTGTACTCCGTGAATTTCCAGGAGCCCCTGAGGGAATCATCGATGTTATCCCAGTTGACCTAGTAGTTGCTTCTATCATCGGTGTGGCAGCGAGAGGTCACGCCGGCGACTCAAAAGTGGACATCACCCAAGTTGCTTCTGGCTCAACGAACCCTCTGCGATACCACAAGTTGATTGAACTAGTTGGGGACTGGTTTACTGAGAACCCAACCTATGACGAAGAAGGCCAGGCAATCGAAGTTTCTCCTTGGACCTATACCGGTCGTGTCAAATTGGAACGCCAGCTAGAGCGAGCACAAAAAGGCTTGACTGCTGCTGACCGAGCACTAAAGCTTCTACCCCTTCGAGGCAAGCAAGCTCTAATTGCTAGCGGAGTCAACCAGAAGCTAGACGAGGTTAATAAGGCTGCCGGATACATCAAGATCTATGGCGCATACGCAGAATGCGAAGCCCTCTACAAGATCGACAATCTGTTAGAGCTTTCTGAGTCAATGACTGAAAAAGATCGAGAACAACTGCTCTGTGACCCAAGCGCTGTTGACTGGGAAACCTACGTGACTCAAGTTCACTTACCATCAATCATTAAGCATGCGCGAATCAAGATGACCCCTGAGGTCACCGATCCTGAAGCTAAGGTAACTCGCCGTCGCAATAAGGTCCTATCCCCTGATCGCAACTTGGCAGCGTTCGATTTGCAGAACACTGTTATTTCTTCGAACGTTGTTATGGAATACGCATGGTTTGCGACCAAGAACCTCGGCATTGGCGATCGAGTCAAGTTCGCTCTAAAAACGGTTGCCGAGTCACCAACGCTTCTAGCAATGGACCGTAAAGATCGAGCCGATTTTCTACGTCACTTCTACCGCCGCTACGAGGGTGCTTCGGTTGCAGAACTAGATGCTCTCGGGCCAAAGCTACTTGAAGAACATCTCTTAAAGAAGGCGTTCCCTGAGGCACTGAAGCGTGTGCAAGAACACAAGGCCCTTGGGCACAGAACGCTCCTAATAACAGGCTCACTGGACATTGTCGTTAAACCAATACAGCATCTGTTCGACGATGTTATTTGTTCTGAAATGAGTGTTCGTGATGGTTTCTACACCGGTGAGCTCAAGAGCGTTCCTCCAACCGGAGAAATCAGAGCCCAAGCACTACGCAATTATGCCGAAGAAAACGGTTTCGATTTGTCGAACTCTGTGGCTTATGCAGATTCGAGCTCTGACCTTCCCCTACTCGAAGCTGTTGGTTATCCAGTGGCCGTAAATCCTGAACAACGCCTAGCGTCGGTCGCAAATAACCGAAGCTGGCTGGTTGAGTTCTGGGACAAGCCAAACGGTTCGGCTCGAACTCGTATCCCTATGAGTCAGCTTCCTAGCCGCAACAAGGTGTAACTAGATGGCTGCTGAGGGACAGAAAGACCTTTTCGGGATCAACTATGACGTTTCGTGGTCCAAGAAATGGTGGGCCCGAGGGCTAAGGGCTGCTGGAGTGTGGGGCTTTATGAAGCCCTCTATCGGCATCTATGGAACACCTAAAGTTCTCGGTGCCGACAAACTTGCTAAGACCAATGGTCCCGTTGTGTTTGTAGCTAATCATCACAGTCATGCAGATACGACCATCTTGCTTGCAACCATCCCAGCTAAGTTCCGCTCAAGGCTGTCGATAGCTGCTGGCGCTGACTATTTCTTTCCGAATCGATTCGGCTCAGTCTTGTCTGCATTGTTCATCGGCGCTATCCCGATTGATAGAGAAAAAGTCTCAAAGCTGAGCATCAACAATGCTCGCAAAGCGCTTGATTCTGGAGACAACCTTCTCATCTTCCCGTCAGGCTCTAGAAGCCCAGAGGGCGAGCTCACTTCACACAAACCTGGCGCAGCTTTTATTGCACAGAAAGCCAGAGCCCCAATCGTTCCTATTTATATTTCTGGAACTGGCAAGGTTTTACCAAAGG
>CALJAE010000081.1 GCA_938028175.1 uncultured Acidimicrobiales bacterium | reverse complement strand
AGAATAGTTAAGTAAATCGTCGCCAAGAATCTCGACAAGTTCATCGACACCGGTCCAACGAGACTTAGCTTGTGAGCCTTCCTGAGGAATCGAAACCTTATAGCCGGCTGTGTCTGCAATCAAATATAGGACTCTTCTTTTAGCGTGTGGCCAGACACCAAACTCGTGAAAGATAGAAGAAACATTGCTTTGCAACACATGCTGCTCTGGGTCTAACAATAAGAAATCTATACCCGCATCATTCGAATTGTAAACACTGCTAGAGCGATATAACTGCCCCACTTCAAGAAAATCCGCCATCTACCCAGTCTACAAGCGTGGCTTATAGAACGGTGAGCTAGTTTCCTTGACTAGCCAACTGCTGTGCACGCTCATCTGCCACTAGGGCGTCTGAAACGTCGTCTAATTCCCCAGCTAGAACCTTGTCTAGCTTATAAAGCGTAAGCCCAATACGATGATCGGTCAGGCGGTTCTCTTTGTAGTTGTAGGTGCGGATCTTTTCTGAACGACCGCCCATACCGGTTTGAGACTGCCTAGTTTCTGAAGCCTCTCGCTGAGCCTCTTCTTGCTTTAGAGCGAGAAGACGTGAACGCATCACTTTAAGCGCACGCTCACGGTTTTGAAGCTGTGACTTTTCGTCCTGCATCGAAACCACTAAGCCTGTTGGTAAATGTGTAAGGCGAATCGCTGACTCGGTCTTGTTTACGTGCTGACCACCAGCGCCCGAGGCACGGAATGTGTCGTAACGAAGGTCTTTCTGATCAATATCTAACTCGACTTCTTCAGCCTCGGGTAGAACTGTTACAGTTGCTGAAGAGGTGTGTATTCGGCCTTGTGACTCTGTAACCGGCACACGCTGCACACGATGAGGGCCAGCCTCGAACTTCATACGAGTCCAAACACTGTCACCTTTTAAGCTAAAAGAAACCTCGGTATAGCCACCCATATCTGACTCGGAGCCGCCCATGAAGTCGAAGCTCCAGCCTTGAGTGCCAGCATAAGTCTTATACATTTCGAAGAGGTTGCGAGCAAACAGGTTGGCTTCTTCGCCACCCTCTGCTCCACGAATCTCAATAATCACATTCTTGCCGTCGTTAGGGTCTTTCGGCAACAACAGTAGACGCCACTGGTCAGTCAACGTCTCGACTTCTGCTTTGGCAGAGTTCTGCTCTGAGCGCAACTCCTCGGCTTCTTCTCCAGAAGACTCAGTAATCATCTCAGCCAAGTCATCGATATCTTGTGTGCGATCTCTAAGTTTGGTTCCAACCTTAATGATGTCACTTAGATCTGCATAGCGCTTAGTAAGTTCAACGAACTTGACTTGATCAGACACAATTGTCGGATCTGACATGCGAGCTTCAAGCTCAGAATGCTCAGCAATGAAGGAGTCAAGTTGGTCTAACACAAGGCTCTAGGCTAGCAGCTCCGCTTTGTAAGCTACAGGCCGCGGCTTAGATTGTCTGTGATATTTGCCGGTGTCAGGCCTCGCAGCATTGTAAGAACATCTGGATCAACTAAACACTTGATTGCTTTTACATCCGCAAGTCTGCTGCTTTCAACTCTGACGTCTTTCGATTCAAAAGAATTCATCAACAACGAAGCCCTATGAAGAACTTCACGCTGCTCATCTTGAATTCTGATCACACCATTAGCCCCAGGATGCACAAAGAGCCCAGTGCTGATCTGTGCAACCAGATCAGTAGCTACTTCAGCATCTCCTCTAACAAGTTGCTGATCAAGAAGTTCGCTCACACGACGAGTGAGATCGTCGAAACATTCCTGCACGTGGATTGGATCTACGTTATCTCGACCAATGATTCCTGCATATAGTCCGTACTGAAACCTGTTGGTTTCATTCTCATTTATCTTCTCTAAAACACTACTCAGATACATTGGTGACACATTAGATACCGCAGCAGCTAAGACTCGTATCAGTGGATGATGGTTGGCGGGTAAATTCCAGACACCAGCTTTAGACCAGTCCTGTGCTGACAAATTCAGCCAAACTTCATCAGCTACAATGCTATGAGCCTTTGAAATCTTTGCAATATTGCCACAACGCCTATGGAGCTCTCCAAAGTCAGAGATTCCTTCTTCGAAGACCGATTTGATTGAATCAATCAAATCGCCATAGACATCTAAAACTTCTTGAGAAGTTGCCCTACCATTATCGACGTCATCGAACAAAAGCCTCTTAGCTCTTGCCTCATCGCTGAAAGCCTGTGCTGCTTTCTGCTGCTCAGGCGTGACTGCCCCAGTCTCATTCTGAGCTATACCCTGCGACACCAACTCGGCCAAATTGATATCTTTGCTACCTTTGGCGAAATCGATGACACGATCAATTTCCTCACTAGGGAGTTCCCTCGCCACCGCTCGAGCGAAGTAGCGAATAGAAGCATCGTGACGAAGATCGCTGTATGAAGCCTTCTCATAAAGAATCCCTGGAGTGGTATCCCAGTCGAGTGCTTCAATTATTGGCCAAACACTAGAAGCCCAAGATGGGTTTACGTCT
>CALJAE010000080.1 GCA_938028175.1 uncultured Acidimicrobiales bacterium | reverse complement strand
TCATCACGTCGTCTTCTTCAACAGAGCGATCTACTTTGAGTAGACCTTTGCGCTCGAACTGCCACGCAACAGCACCAGGCTCGGCCAATGACCCACCATTCTTACTGAGCAGCGATCTCACATCTGACCCTGTGCGGTTGCGGTTGTCTGTTAGCGCCTCGATAAGTAGTGCTACTCCGCCAGGCCCATAACCTTCGTAAGTGATCTGCTCGTAGTTGACACCCTCGAGCTCGCCGGTTCCACGCTTAACTGCACGCTCAATGGTGTCGAGTGGCACCGAGTTGTCTCGAGCCTTCTGGAACATGGTTCGAAGCGTTGGATTCGCTTCGACGTCGCCGCCACCCTGGCGTGCTGCTACCTCTACCTGTTTAATCAGCTTGGCGAAAAGCTTGCCCCGCTTAGCGTCAGCGGCACCTTTTTTGTGCTTTATTGTGGCCCATTTCGAATGTCCGGACATAACTCTCCACAACTTGGATCAGAAACTTGAAGCTCCCAATCTAGGCCAAATCTCAACCCATTGCCGCTATTGCAGCTGCCGATCCAGTCGGCTGCCACAAAACTCTCGAATGTTAACGAAACTTAACAAATTATTTAGCTAATACCGGAATGTCTAGCGGGGTACCAAAGTTAACATTGTTAGCTATTAAACACATGAGGGAAACATGGACACAAAAATAGATAACTCAACAGCCAAACGAGCAACTGGATCAAGGCTCAAGATTATTGCCCTAGCTGGTTTTCTAGCCATCTTTGCTGCTGCGTGCGCGGCCGGTGACTCTGGTGCGTCTGGCGCAGCTGGCCCAAATGGAGGCATTCCGATTTCTGATTCGGCAGCGTTTGATCTGCCCGTAACTATTATTAGCGCCAACTCGATTAACGATGGTGAAACCACTCTCGGCGAACTCATCGATGGCGACAAGCCAGTGTTGCTTTGGTCATATGCTGCCTGGTGTCCAAACTGTGCACGCGAAGCACCTTCAATTGATGCATTCGCTGCGGCCAATCCAGATGTTCAAGTTATTGGAGTTGGCTCTCTCGATTCAGCTCAGAACTCTGTCGGATTTATCAGAAACACCGGAGTGCAAAACTCGGTCATGGTTTGGGCAGACGACAACGGCGCCCTATGGAGCCAATTAGGTTTCAGCGGCCGCACCGAAAACCTTGTCGTATCGCCTGATCTAATGGAACGCTTCAACCCCAATCTCGGAGGATTCCGAATCGACGAAGTAACAGCACAATTAACTGCTCTTGCTTAAAAGATTAGATCTAACTAAACCTTGTTAGGATTACTAGCGCTGGACCATCCCTCTCGGTTCGGCGCTAGTGAGTTTTTACAATGAGTAAAGTAAGCGTTATAGGTTCAATGAGTTGCCAAGAAGGCAAAGCAGACGAAATGGAAAAGGTCTTGACCAAGATGACTGATGTTGTCCGTGGCCAAGAAGGTGTCCACGTCTACTCATACCACAGAGACGAAAACGACAAGTTCTGGTTCTTTGCGCTTATGGACAGCCAAGAAGCAGTCCAGAACCACGCAAATGTTCCAGGTATGGCAGAAGTTATGCAAGAAGCAATGCCGCTAATGGCTGCACCACCAGAAATGGCCACCTGTACTCCCGTTGCTGAAATCGGTTTAAGCTAGTTCTTCGACCAACTCGAATCGAGACACCAACTTGCCGTCGACTTCCATCTCTTCAGTAAATTTTTCTAGGCTGCGCACAAATACTGGCCTGATCCCATAGGGCTGTTGCAGGTCGGGGCAGTCGTACCGTGCCTGATATATAACGACAGGACTTTCACTGACTTCATCCATTCCTAGATATAAGGCGTCATAAAGATTGCCTTTGTAGTGGCGGTAGATACCAAGGGTGAAATCGATCATCACAGTCCAGCCTAACCGCCAAACCAAAATATGGATAACCGTTTAACTAGAAGTGAGCGATGACGCCCGGCGTTCACGTAGTTCAGCAACAACCTCTGGAAACGATAGGTCATTCGCCTCGAGTAGGACTAAAAAGTGGTAAATCAGATCGGCGGCTTCGCTAACAATACGTTCAGAAGACTGAGCGACAGATGCAAGAGCTAACTCGACTCCTTCTTCCCCTACTTTCTGAGCGACAAATGTCTTGTCACCACTTAGCAATTTGGAAGTATAGGAACCGTCTGGATTATCCCGTCGAGCTCTAATCAGATCTGCCAACTCGCTTAGAAACGGCACCGACCCGAAACAACTCACGCTTCCAGTGTGACAGGCTGGCCCCTGTGGCATCACTTGCAGCAGAAAAGTGTCTTTGTCGCAGTCAATATCCCAAGAAACAAGATCAAAGAAGTTTCCTGATGTCTCACCTTTGCGCCAAATCTCGTCTCTACTCCGACTGTAGAAAGTCACACGGCGGTCTCTTAGAGTTGCTTCCCAACTTGCATCATTCATGTAACCCAGCATGAGAACCTCGCCAGTCACATAGTCTTGGACTACTGCTGGCAACAAGCCCTTTCCCCAATCGGGATTTACATTACTCATTTCTAACCTCAACT